>JACCSL010000740.1 GCA_013812995.1 Ardenticatenales bacterium
CGGTGGGGATGTCTGAGGAGGGGGTGCAGCGCCTGGTGGCCCTCTTCGAGCAGCAGGTAGCGGAGGAATTGCACCCTGGCGCGCAGTTGGTGGTGCTTCGCCACGGGCAGGTGGTCGTGGACCGAGCCATCGGGCTCGCGGATGTCAAAAAGAAGCGTCCCGTGACGCCCGATACGCCCTTTTTGACCTTCTCGGTCACCAAGCCCATCGCGGGCATCTGCCTTCATCGGCTGATTGAGGAGGGGAAGGTGGCGATGGATGCGCCCATCGCCACCTATTGGCCGGAGTTTGGCAAGGCGGGCAAAGAAGAGGCGACGATTCGCCATGCGTTCCTGCACCAGGCGGGCATTCCCACCCGAGGCTTGAACCTTCAGGTGCTCCACTGGACGAGCTGGGCACGGGTGACACGCAATGTGGCCGGGCTGACAGCAGAATATTCCCCCGGAAGCCAGATCGCCTATCACCTGGTGAACTATGGCTTCATCGTGGGCGAGGTGGTGCGCCGTGTCAGCGGGATGCCCATTGATGCCTACCTGCGCGAGAATTTTCTGGAGCCGATGGGGCTGCGCAACAGCTGGCTGGGGATTCCGCGCCACGAGTTGGCACGGGCGGCTCGCCTCTACTGCGGGCACCCGCAGCAGCGCAACGCGACGATTCTCTTCAGCTTCCCCTTCATCCGGGGCGCGGTGATCCCCGCCGCCACCTTCAACAGCACTGCCCGCGAGGTCGCCATCTTCTTTCAGATGATGCTCAACGAGGGACACTACGCGGGCCGCCGCTACCTGGAGCCCGAGACGCTCGCGACCGCGACGAGCCTGGGTGCGGAGGGACACGACGGTATCATCGGCGGGGTGCGTCGCTGGGGGTATGGCTTTGAGCTGGGCGGTGCCAATCCGGCTATCGGCCTGGAGCCGCACGAGGTAGGGATGGGCAAAAAGAGCAGCCTGCGCACCTTCGGCCATTTTGGCAATGCGACCTGCATGGCCTGGGCGGACTGGGACACGGGGCTCGTTGTCACCTTCACCTGCAACCGCCTGCTCTCCAGCTCGGACAGTCGCAAGCGCTGGCGCGCCCTCTCCGATGCCGTCTGGGACTCTTTGAAGCGATAGAGCGTTGGAGCATTGGAGCGTTGGAACAACGGCACGGCCAAGCGCTATGTTGGCTTCAATTGCTTCAGTTCACGAACCAAAGCCTCATGCAAAAATGAAGGTAATCTGACAAGACCGTGCTCAGAGTAAAGCAGGTGTTTCTCATTTGCCCAGTAAGTGTTGCGGGCGATCTGGCCGCGCTGCACCTGGAAAGCTCCAATGATATACAACCATCCATCCTGTTGCTGTTTTGCTGCTACTTGTAGTGAAGGATCATCAGGGCCAAATCTTTGAATAACCTGATGCATAAATTGAATAAACGCCGGATTCAGACGAACATGTTCGGGTGCGAGTTGCTCTCCAACGTCAGGATCCTGCAAGAGAAAGCCAGCAATAGCTTCACGCGGCAAGTTACCGAGGGAGGCAATATCTTCCGGTGAGAGCACTGAAAGCACCCGCCTCGCATTTTCGGTCGGCGATTGCCTGGGTTGCTCTTGTTTCTTGTTGCGATTAAAAGGCCATACAATTTTTCTCCTTCTAGGGGTGAGGGATATTTGCTCCTCCGCTCCAACGCTCCTCCGCTCCAACGCTCCAACGCTCCAACGCTCCAACGCTCTACCGCTGATTCCGTTCCCATATCAGACGCAGCCCCTTCACTGTCAGATCATGGTCAACCACGGTGAAGAGCGTGGTGTGCGGCGCAATGCGGTCAGCGAGGCCCCCGGTGGCGATGACGGGGCAGGGCTGCCCCAGTGCCTCCTGCACCCGCGCCCCAAGCCCCTCGATGAGACTGACATAACCCCAGAGCAGTCCGCTCTGCATGGCCTGCGCCGTGCTCTTGCCGATGACACTCGGCGGAAACTCTAGTGCTACATTGAAGAGCCGCGCCGCTCGTTGGGAGAGCGCGGCCAGCGACGCCTCCAGGCCAGGTGCGATGATGCCGCCCGTGTAGGCTCCCTCCGCATTTACGATGTCGAACGTGGTGCCTGTGCCGAAATCCACCACGAACACCGGAGCCCCATACGCCGCGAAGGCCGCCACCGAATTCACCAGACGGTCCGCCCCGATCTCGTAGGGGTGCGGGTAGTCAATGCCAATCCCCAGGTTGCTCTCGTGGGTAACGATCAGCGGCTTGAGCCTCGGATATTTCTCCGCCATCTGCCGCAGGGAATCGGTGAGCTGGGGAACCACCGAGGCGATGATGCAGCCGCTCAAGTCTCCCAGACCCAGCCCCCCCTGATCGAGGAAGCGCTCCAGGTGGATGCCCCACTCGTCCGGCGTGCGCTCGCGATCCGTGGTGGCACGCCAATTTCCGCGTAGGGCCTGCTCCTCGTAGACCGCAAACTTGACGTGCGTGTTCCCCACATCAACGGTTAGCAGCATCGTGCACTCCTCACATCAGCTCCACATCGTGCGGTTTGGATTCCGTCAGACCCGCCGGACTCATCTCCATGAACTCCGCGTTCTCGTGCAACTCCGCGATAGTCGTTGCCCCCGCGTAGGAGAGGCCGCTGCGCAGCCCACCGACCAACTGCGTGAGTAAGTCATTGATGGAGCCGCGATAGGGGACCATCGCCTCCACGCCCTCGGGCACCACGGAGTTCCAATCCTGCTCCTCCTGCTTCGTGTCGGTACGGCTCATCGTCGCGCCCAGGCTCGCCATGCCGCGCGTCACCTTGTAGCGCCGCCCCTTCTTCTGAATGATGCGCCCCGGACTCTCGCGCGTGCCCGCGAAGAGCGAGCCGATCATTACCGTGTGCGCGCCCGCCGCCAGCGCCTTGGTCATATCGCCGCTCGTGCGGATACCACCGTCCGCGATGATTGGAATGTTGTGCTTGTGCGCGATCTCGTAGCTGTCCATGATGGCGGTTATCTGCGGCACGCCGAAGCCCGTCACGATGCGAGTGATGCAGATACTACCACCCCCTACTCCAACCTTGATTGCATCGGCCCCTACGTCGATCAGTGCCAGGGTGCCATCGCTGGTGGCGACGTTGCCCGCGATGAGGGGAACATTGGGATATTCTTTTTTCAGGTGGCGAATCATCTTGATGGCATTCGTCGAGTGGCCGTGGGCGATATCCAGGACCAGTACATCGACGCCCGCTGCTACGACAGCGTCCGCCCGCCCCTTCTCGCCCTCTTTGACGCCGATGGCTGCGCCCACGCGCAGGCGACCCTTGCGGTCCTTGGTCGCGTTCGGATGGCGGATGCGCTTGATGATGTCCTTGGTCGTGATG
>JACCSL010000776.1 GCA_013812995.1 Ardenticatenales bacterium
GACTGTATCATCGTGAATAATACCTTCTACGAGAACGACACGGAGCATCAGGGGTATGGGGAGATCGGGCTCCAGTTCGACACGCAGAACAATCGCATCCAGAACAATATCTTCTACGCCAACAGTCAGAGTCTCTTCATCGGGAACAACTATACGCAGAATAGCGGCAGCACTGTTGATTATAATCTCTACTTTGCCTCGGCGGGGGTCGGCGAGAGTGTATGGCAATGGAAGGCGGAGAGCTATCAGGGTCTGGCCGCGTATCAGGCCGGGACGGGCAATGACACACACTCGCTCTTCCTGGAACCCGGCTTTGTCGATGCCGCTCAGGCGAACTTCCACCTCCAGCCGGATTCCTCCGCCATTGACCGGGGGCAGAGTGTAGCGGGGATGGGACTCTATGATATAGATGGCCTGGCGCGGGTCGTGGGCGCTACGGTGGACATCGGGGCGGATGAACATTCGGCAGGATTGTCGCTATACCTGCCCGTGCTACGGAAGAATAACTGAGGTTGGGGGCGGATCTCTGATCTGCCCTCCTAGTCATCGTCCTCACCGCTGCCCGGCCCCGAGTTGCCGCTGTTGTTTTCTTCCTCTATGTCTTCTTCCGCGCCATCCTCCAGGTCGTCCCCGAAGGTGGCGAGGAGTCCCTGGATGAGCGCCTCCCTCTCCGCATCGGAGAGATTGGCTTCCGGGTGGGCCAGCACATAGCGGAAGGGTGGCATCTCGCCCTGCGCTACCACCTCTGCCGACTCGTCGGCCTTGCTCTGGCTCTCATCCCACTCCGAGAAGTTCAGCCGCTCGCGCACCGCCATCACATCGAACTGAACGCCCCACGAGATGGGCGCGATGTTGTGAAACCAGAGCCACTTCGTCTCGTTGGAATGGCAATCGTAGCAGGCACGCACCGCTAGCTCGCGCGTCTGCGGGCTGTCCCAGGCAGGTTCCATGTGCACGGGTGGGTTCGTGTGGTCCCGACCGTAGGGAACCAGTTGGATGAGCAGGAAGAGGGTGAGCACGCCCAGCAAGAGTTTGACTATCATGCGGCGGGCCTTATTTGTTTCTGGTATAGGTCGGCATAGAGCATTCCCTTTGCCAACAGTTCCTCGTGCGTGCCCCGCTCAACGATCTCTCCAGTTTGCATGACGAGAATCTGGTCGGCGCTGTGAATCGTGGAGAGACGGTGTGCAATGACGAACGCAGTGCGCCCCTCCAGTAGCACCTCCAGCGCGCTCTGGATGAGCCGCTCGGTGCGCGTATCCACGCTGGCGGTGGCCTCGTCCAGAATCAGCAGGCGCGGGTTGGCGAGCAGGGCGCGTGCAATCGCCAGGAGCTGGCGCTGCCCCTGGCTGAGCGTGCCCCCGCGCTCGCCTAGCGGCGTATCGTAGCCCTCGGGGAGTGCTAGGATGAACTCATGGGCGCGCGCGGCCTGTGCCGCCGCGATGAGCTCGTCCATCGTCGCCGCGCGGTTGCCGTAGCGTAGATTGTCGGCAACTGTCCCCGCGAAGAGGAAGGCATCCTGGGGCACCACCCCCAACTGCGAGCGCAGGCTGCGCCGTGTCACGTCGCGGACATCGTGCCCATCGAGCAGCACGCGTCCGCCCGTCACATCGTAGAGTCGCGCGATCAGGTTGACCAGGGTGGTTTTGCCCGTGCCCGTCGGGCCGACGATAGCAACTGTCTCGCCCGGCTGCGCCTCAAAGGAGATTCCCTTGAGAATCTCGTGCTCCGTGTGGTAGCCGAAGGTAACGTTGTCGAACCTCACATGGCCCGCCATTGGCGGGAGCGACAGGGCGTTGGGGTGATCCACAATGTCCGGGCTCTCATCGAGTAGCTCAAAGATGCGCTCCCCTGCCGCGAACGCCGCCTGAATCGAGGTGTAGAGCGCCGCGATCTGCTGGACAGGGCGAAAGAAACGGTCCACGTAGGTCAGGAAGGTGACGACCACGCCCACGGTAATGACATCACGGAAGGCCAGCCAGCCGCCGACCCCTGCCACGATGGCGGTTGCCACCGTCGAGAGCACGTCGATGGCAGGGCCAAAGGCAGCGGTGACGCCCCCGGCGCGCACGTTGGCATCCCGGTTGGCCGCGTTGACCTGCTGGAAGCGCTCCACGTTCTGCGCGGTGCGGTTGAACGCCTGGGCCTCGCGCACGCTTGAAATATCTTCCTGAAGATTGCTGGATACATCCCCGATGGACTCGCGGGTCGCTCGGAAGGCACTCCGGGCGCGTGCGGAGAAAGCCTGCGTGGTGGCGAACATTATCGGAATAATCAGCAGGGAAGCCAGCGCAAGCTGCCAGTTGAGCAAAAACATGCCGATGGCGATGCCAATCAGGGTGAAGATGCCACCCAGCGACTGAATCAGCGCCTGCGAGAGCAGGTTGCCGATGACCTCGGTATCGCTCACGAGACGGCTCATCAGGTCGCCCGCCTCCTGCCGGTCATAGAAGCGCAATGAGAGGCGCTGCAAGTGCTCGAAAATCTCGTTGCGCAGGCGTAGCAGCACGCGCTGCGAGACGAGGCCCATCAGCCATGCCTGCCCCATGAAACCGACCAGGCCAATCAGGTACGCGCCCAGCAGAAGGAACATTGTCTGCTGAAGCCCGACGGGGTCGCGCCCGGTGATGTAGCGGTCCACCGCGATGCCGATGAGCGCCGGAGCGCCACCCTGCCCCATAGCGGTCAGGATCAGCATCGCCGCCACGCCCAGCAGCAGCGTTGTCTCGGGCTGCAAGTAGGCCAGCAAACGACGGGCAACGGTCCGGGTATCGTGCGCGCGCTCGTCAGATAGTCCCGCAATTCGTTCAAGCATATACCCTACCCCCTGTCGTTTTCCGTTACTTTCCCCTTTTAGGGGCCTACTTGGTGACTTTCCGTTACTCCCTCATACACCTCCAACGTCTGCCGCGCGGCACGCGCCCAGGAAAAGAGAGCGGCCCGTCGTGGGCCACGCTGTTGGAGATCGTGCCGTAGCGCCTCATCGCTGAGCACACGGTGGAGCGCGGCTGTCACCGCGCGGGGATTGTTGGGGTCCACTAGGAGCCCCGCATCCCCCACCACCTCGGGCAGGCTGCTGGCATCGCTACATACCACGGGCACACCGCAGGCCAGCGCCTCCAGCGGTGGTAGCCCAAAGCCCTCGTAGACGCTCGGAAAAACAAAGGCTGTTGCCAGTTGGAATACCGCAGGGAGATCTTCCTCCTCCACAAAACCCGGAAACAGCACCTCTGAGTCCAGGCCGCTCTCCGTCAGCTTCTTGAAAAATCCCTCGTACAGCCAGCCCTTCTTGCCCACCAGTACCAGCTTGAGGTCGGGGAATTCCGCCTTCAGCGTTTGCAGGGCTGGCAGGAGAATGGAAAGGTTTTTGCGGGGCTCGATGGTGCCTACATGCAGGAGGAACTGCTCCGGTAGCTGGTAGCGCTGGCGGATGGGCTCTAGCTCAGTCAGGTCGAACGTGGGGCGATAGCGCTCGTCTACGGCCTCGTACACCACCGTCATTCGCGCCGGGTCGATGCTATAGAGGCGCTCCGCGTCCCGTTTGGTGTGCTCGGAGACGGTAATGATGTGATCCGCCGCTTTTAGAAAGCGGGGCATCATCATTTTGAGAAAGGTGTGGTTGTAGACCTTGTGGTGCTGTGGGTAAATCTCGAAGATGAGATCGTGCAGGGTGAAGACGCTCCGCGCCCGGAGATGGGGCAACAGATGGTCGGTGGCGTGGACTAGATCAGGGTTTCCATAGAGACGGTCAAAGGGGACACGCAGGAAATGCGAGGCCATCGCGGCGAGTCGCCACGGTTTGTACCCCAGCCGACTGCGAAACTGCGGCAGCCGGGCAATTGTCCCCTGTGGGTCGGCGGTGGCGGATTCGGTGTAGAAGGTACGCAGCTCTGTACCGGGCTCTATCACCTCGGCGAGCGCGCTGACCAACTCGCTGGCATAGCGCCCCAGGCCGGCGCGATGGTGAACGGCGGGTGAGACATCGATAGTGACTTTCATGGAGTGAAAAGGTAGGGTATTGTCATGAAAGCGTCAAGCAATTTTTCCGGAGGACTATGAGACTACCCCTACCTGCCTATTATCTTGTCGGAGTATTGCTGTTCTTTCTACTTGTGGGCTGCACCGCCCCGGCCAGTGATCCCGCTCTCCCCGGCGGCTCTGAGCCCAGCCCTGCTGCTGCAACCTCTGCAACGCCCGAACCCAGCACGACCGCTGTCCCCGAAGGTAGCACCTTCGAGGTGGGTCCCGTCATCGCGCGACTGGGCTCTGCGGACTGTCCGGATAGCTGTGTGGGACACAATTTCAGTGCGCCTCCTGATATGATTCTCTACTCAGATGGTCGGCTGATTACCAACGAGTTGCTACCCCAGGAAAATGACGAGATGGAGTTTATCTTGCAGGAGCGGCAGCTCACTACCCAGCAGATTTGTTCCCTCTTGAACACCGTCGAGCAGACAGGGTTCTTTGACTATGACATCGCCGAATATGAGGATGGCGTGGGCCTCGCGTCCTACACCTGGATTGAGGTGAATGGGCAGCGCTCGCGGCAATTGTACCTGCACGCCCTCGGAAGACCGGAGGCGGATCCCGCACTCCTCGACACCTACCGCCTGCTGGCAAACCTTGTGGGGATCGACCGAATGTCCTACCAGCCCGAACGAGTCGCGGTCTGGATTCAACCCCTGGAGGGCGAGCAGGATTTCAGGGATGTCATGGATGATCGTGGAGAGTGGTCGCTGGAGCGGTTATCTTTGCAAGAACTTGCAGGACAGGCTGTCCCCAGCGAAGATCCGTTCAATCACCGAGGAGGTATAACCGTCATTGAGGGAGAGAACGCGAGCGCGCTCTATGACCTCTTCGAAGGTGCGCCTTATCCCCACACTGAACGAATTTACAGCCAAAATGGTCAGAAATACTTTGTTGCGGTCCGCGCCCTACTCCCCTACGAGACCTCAGGCGGCCAGGTGGGGCAATCCCCGGTCATTCCCTCCCCCGATCTTCCAATTGAACCCAGCCAACTCACCTGCTCGCCCGCGGATGGTTTGATGGAAGTGCCGTAATTACGTTTTACGTTTTACCTGAACGGAGCCCTCATGCATGAAACCGATACACCTTTGCTTACCTCCCGCTTCGAGGAGGCGCTTGTCTATGCGAACCACCTGCACGCGACCCAGCTTCGCAAGGGGCGGGGTATTCCCTACATCGCGCATCTACTTGCGGTTGCCAGCATCGCGCTGGAGTTTGGGGCCAACGAGGACGAGGCCATCGCCGCGCTGCTCCACGATGCGGTCGAGGATCAGGGCGGAGCCGAGACGCTGGCAGCGATCCGTGAGCGCTTCGGCGAGGAGGTAGCCGCGATTGTGTGGGGCTGCTCCGACACGGACATGACGCCCAAGCCGCCCTGGCAAGAACGCAAGGAGGCATACCTTGCCCATCTGCCTCATGCTTCCGGATCGATTCGTCTGGTTTCCGCAGCGGACAAGGTGCATAACCTCCGCACCATCATCGAGGACTATCTGGTGCTGGGGGATGAGTTGTGGGAGCGCTTCCGAGGGGGCAAAGAGGGAACGCTCTGGTATTACCGCGCCATTGCCGACGCGCTGCTCGCCATCGAGCCCACGCCCATCGCGCAGTTGGTGGCAAAGTTGACCCAGGAGTTGGAGACGATCACCAGAGCATCTTCCCTGTGAGAAAGGCAGCCGCGCGGGCGTCGCGCGGCTGCTCGAAGAAGGACTCTGCCTCGCCTGCCTCGACCAGCTCGCCGCCGATGAGCAGCGCCGCGTCGTCGGCCAGGCGACGTGCCTGGAAGAGATGATGCGTCACGATGACAAGCGTGGTGGAACCCTGGCGTAGCTCCTGAATAATCTGCTCGATCTGCGCCACATTCGCCGGGTCCAGGGTCGCAGTTGGCTCGTCGAGTAGGAGCACCTGTGGCTCGATGACCAACGCCCGCGCCAGCGCCACCCGCTGCGCCTCCCCGCCCGACAGCGTGGAGGCCACCGCCCGCGCCCGGTCGAGCATACCCACGCGCGCCAGCAGCGCCTCGACGCGTGCCGGGTCGCGCTCGCCCCGCAGCCAGAGCCCATAGGCCACATTGTTCCACACCGTGCCGTTCAGCAACGTGGAGCGCTGAAAGAGCGTCGTGATGGAGCGCTGAGTTGCCAGGGTCGGACCCTCTGCCCCAACACGCTGCCCATCAAAAGAAATTGTGCCCTCACTCGGCGTCTCAAGGAAGTTCAGCAGGCGCAGCAGGGTGGATTTGCCCGCCCCGCTCGGCCCCAGCAGCACCAGGCTGCGCCCGGACTTGATCTCCAGATGGCTAATGTAGAGAACGGTTCGCTCGCCATACCGTTTGAGCACCTGTTTCAGGTCGTAGCTGCTCATCGGCGCGATAGGCTCTGCTGTACCTGGAGGGCTACGGCGTTGATAGCAAAGGTGATGGCAAGCAGAACGAGGGCCAGCGCGATAGCGACATCGAACGCACCGCGCCGCGTTTCCAGCACGATGGCCGTGGTGAGCACTCTCGTTGAGCCCTCGATATTCCCGCCCACGAGCATCACCGCGCCCACCTCGGAAATAATGCTGCCGAAGCCCGCGATGAGCGCGACCAGCACCCCGTAGCGCGCCTCCCACAGCAGCGTCAGCGCCAATTGCGCTGGGGTCGCGCCGAGTGCGCGTAGCTGGAGCGGCAGCGCCGGGTCAATGCCTTGGAGCGCGGACATCGTAAAGCCTGCCACGAGCGGCAGGCTGATGAGGGTCTGCGCCAGAATCATGGCACGCGGCGTAAAAAGCCAGTTGAGCTCCCCCAGCGGCCCGCTCCGGGAAAGTAGTAGGTAGACAAACAGACCCACGACGACGGGCGGCAGTCCCATGCCCGTGTAGGTCAGCGCCACCAGCAGCCGACGCCCCGCGAAGCGCCCCAGTGCCAGCAGCGCGCCCAGCGGCAGCCCCAGCAGCGCACTCAGCAGCAGCGCCACGCCGGAGACGTAGAGCGAGAGGGTGATAATAGGTGAGATAGAGGGTAAGGTGACCATTAGATAGAGCGTTGGAGCGTTGGAGCGTTAGAGCGTTGGAAAAATTTATCGCTCTATCGCTCTATCGCTCTATCGCTCCCTGCTTAACCTTCCTGGTAATAATCGTCCGCGATCTCCAGCGCCTCGTCGAGGATGGCCAGCGCCTCGCGGAGCTGGGCCTCGCTGATGATCAGGGGCGGCACGCAGAAAATCCAGTTCCAGCGGAGGAAGCTGTAGAGGCCGCGCTCGTGTAGGAACTTTGCCACCTGGGTCATCGCCTCGCTGGCAGGCTGGTTGTAGGGACTGAGCGGCTCGCGGCTCTCCCGGTTGCGCACCAGCTCGATGACATAGAAGAGACCCACACCGCGCACCTCGCCGATGCTCGGGTGCTTTGTCTGGAGCGCGACTAACTCCCGCGCCATTATCTGGCCCATCTGCGCGGCGCGCTCGATGAGATTTTCTTCCTTGTAGACATCGATGCAGGCGCTCGCCGCTGCCAGGCTCATCGGGTGGGCCGAGTAGGTCAGCCCGGTCCAGAGTGTATTTTTATCGAAGTGGCGCGCGATCTCGTGGCTGACCATCGTGGCACCCAGGGGCATGTAGCCGCTGGTGAGCCCTTTCGCCATCGCCATGATGTCCGGCTCGATGCCGGCGTGGTCGATGCCGAACCACTTCCCCGTGCGCCCGAAGCCACTCATCACCTCATCCGCGATCATCAGGATGCCGTGCTGGTCGCAGAAGGCGCGCAGCCGCTGGAAATATTCCTCGTTGCGCGGCGGCTGGATGAGCCCACTCGTCCCGTTCCATCCCTCCAGAAGCACCGCCGCCACCGTCTGCGGCCCCTCGAAGAGAATCGTCTGCTCGATCTGCTCCTCACACATCAGGTTGCACTGCGGCAGGTCGCGGCAGAAGAGGCAGCGGTAGCGGTAAGGGTCATGCACGCGCACGATCCATGGCACGCCTGGCTCCGTCGCCAGGCGGCGGGGGTCGCCGCCCGCACTGGCCGCGCCCGCCGTCGCACCGTGGTAGGAACGGTAGCGCGTCACGATCTTGTCGCGCCCCGTGACCATGCGCGCGATCTTCATCGCGTGCTCGATGGCCTCCGAGCCGCCTAGCGAGAATAGCGTCTTCTGGAGTCGCCCCGGCGTGATCTCTGCCAGCTTCTCTCCGACCTCGCCGCGAATCTGCGTTGCCATGCTTGGCCCGGCGTAGGCCAGCGCCTCGGC
>JACCSL010000788.1 GCA_013812995.1 Ardenticatenales bacterium
CCTCCAACAGATCCAGAAAGCCCGTCACCCCATACTATATCTTGTGGGTATCTGGCAGCAGCAACCACGAGATATAGATGGCAGAGGTGCTGAGATGCACATAAAAAAGATTTGTCAGTCAGTCAGCGTCGTTCGCACTGATAAATGGGTTGTCATCGCAGTCCACGGCACGATAGGAGGAGGCACAGCGGTAGTAGCGATATTCCGTGACGCGATCTTTGTATTTATCGACGCGATACTCGCCGCGCGCGGGGCAACTACAGGAAGCGCATCGTATGAGACCAGAGAGCAGGTAGAAGCGAGTGGTCGCTTTGGCCTTGAAGGCTGGCACCCGCTGTCTGGCTGACATAATGTTTAGTATATTTTCAAACCGTTCAGGCGTGATAAGCGGCTCATGGGTACCGGGTAGCGGGTATGTCAAATCAAGTGGCTCTCCCGCAATCGCCGTGCTATTTCCGTTAGGCGGCGATGAGAACCCGACGACGGAGTAGATCAAAGTTGCCCCGCCCGTACATGGCGCGTCGGATTTGTTTGATGCGGGTCACATGACCCTCGACGACACCATTGCTGAAGGGCTGTTCCAGGGCCGCGCGGATGAGGGGCTCTTCCCGCTGGAGACCCGTGGCAAAGGTGACAAGCTCCTCTAGTTGCGACGCCAAACAGGCTTGGATCCAGGGAGCTAACGCCGCTGGTCGACGCTCGCGTACCATCGCCATGAACCGTTGGGCCAGCTCATACGCCTGGACGAGCGAGGAGGACTGGTGTAGTCGCAGGAGGAGGTGCTGCTCTTCCTCCGTCAGGCTGGCAGGCGGCCTTACCACCACCCAGGCCAACTGTGAGGCAGCAGGCAAGGAGGTATGGGCCACCTTTTTCTCGGTCGGCGGTGCGCCCTCTGGCGGAACGAAGATCACCACCGCCCGAGCAGCTCTGCCAGGGGGCTGTCGAATACCCAACAGCGGGCGACGCAACATCGTCCACTGATTCAGCGCGCGGATGGACCCTCGGAAGCCGCGCGCGCAAATTTCTTGATAGAGCTGAGCGTTATGATGACACCCCTCATCCCAACGCTGTTGCAAGTACGCGACATAGGGGTCCAGAATGCTGGGTTGGCGCGGGTGGGTTGGTCGCTCGGGAAAGGTCTCGCTGGCGATATAGGTGCGTACCGTTTGCCGAGTCATACCCGTCTCGCGAGCGATTTGCAGGATGTTGCGCCCTTGGTGATGCAGGGTGCGCACCTGGGCGTAGCGGGCATAGCGCGCGGCACGCTCCTGTTGTTGGCGCACCTGGTCCTTGGTCCCCCGCCGAATATCCCGATCATAGATGGAAAGGGGTGGCGTCGCCTGCGCCGCCCGCTCAGGCAGGCGTGGTAGGGCCACCAACTCGGACCGCAGCCGGTTTAAGAGACGTGTCACGGCCTCGCGCAGGTTACTGAGCAAATGCCAGCGATCGGCGACCTGAATCGCCTCGGGCGCACCCCCTGTCGCTCCACGGGCGTACTCGGTCGCCCGGTCACGCGTGATAATCTCGACCCCCGGATGGCTCTGTAGCCACTCGGCCAGGGTAAAAGCGGTACGATCTTCTAACAAATCCACGGGCCGATGGGTTTCGCCATCTATGAGTACGGTCCCGTAGCGCCGCCCTTTGCGGAGCGCAAAATCGTCTACCCCCAAAACCCGTGGGGTAGAAATGTCAGGTACCGGGGTTTGGCGAATCAGCCGCAGCAGCGTATCCGGGCTGACCAGCAGACCACTCTTGGCTCCATACCGCGCGCCCGCCTCGCCCCCTTGGGCAAACGCCAGGGCGCGCAAGGTCTCGGTCAAACGCTGGGTGCGGCGCGCCCCCACCGCGACAAGCTCCGGGACTCGTTCGGCAAAGGTCGCCTGCGGACACGCCGCATTCAGACAGCGAAAGCGGCGCACGTTTAAACAGAGACGAACCATATGGCCGCCGAGCGGCAGGTCCCGTGGGTGGCGGGCGTAGTAACTATGCACTCGTTCGGAGGCAACCTGACAAGCGGGGCAACTTGCCTGACGTAGACAGCGCTCGGCCAGAATCTCGATATGTTGCTCGTGAACCTCTACTTGGGAGAGATGGAAACCGGGTAAAAGAAAGGATAAGGGATGCTCGCCCATCGCCGGGCTTTCTAGCCATTGAGGAAAATTTCGTCGCTTACAAGCCTGATAGTTTACCTCACCGCCGCTGATTCTTCCGAGCACGGCGACTGCGGGAGAGCCCTTGATTTGACATACCCTTCACTGGTAACTCATCCTTTCTGCTGCACTTCCATTGTCATAGACGAACTCGAATTCCTTAGTGTTTCCAACGTGCTTGATGCCCGCTACTCTCGTTTTGCTGTGCTGATAGGCGCAGCCGCGGCAGTGGTGCAAACCTGGTCTTAGCTCTGCTCTGGCTGGGCCAGACTTTGCCCCTGACTGAGTTATCTCAGCAACCCTGCGTACTAAACCACTTGGGTGGTATCTGTCGCCCCCTCTGCGCCTGTGACCTATGCACCTGCTGAAACAGTTCGCACGGTATCTCTGAGCCAGGTCAGCAGGCGCTCACGCAGGTCGAGTGCTTTGTGGACCTGGAAGTCACCTGCGGCGAGGTGCAGGATGTAGAGTCTCCCAGCCCTGCCTGTAGGTTCCGCTCGACGATCAGCCGATAGAGAGACAACTGGAGGCTGTAGCAGTTAAACTCACAATCGTCCAGGTCATCAAAGGGGGGAAGCAGGATTTGCCAGCGGTTAGAGGTGTTGAAGCGGGAGCCGGTCTTCCAATCCCAAACATGATCCCTGTTCGTGGCTGGGCTACTGAAAAGACTATCGAGGCGACCCGCCACCCCTAGTTCTGCATCTCCCACAATCCATTCGGTCTTCAAAACCTGGAGCTTGCTGCCGGTCTGCTCCCAGAAGGAATCAAAGGCGTGCTCCTCGGGGAGTTTGTCATTCAGCGCGAGGAAGGTATCTGAGTCTGCCGCATCTTGCTGCCCCCGTAGCACGCGCTCAATGTAGCGGTGCACACGTTCGCCGCGCTGCTGCGCGGCCACCCGCTTGGTCTCCCACATCGCGAGCACCTCCTCGACGGTTTGCCCTGTCTTGGCGGCGGTGCGGGCTGCAATGGTGGGCGCGTCGAAGGGCTGCTTCACATAGTCGATCATCCGCCCGACGCTGGTGAGCGCCTGCCCGTTGAGGGTGTAGGTGTGACTGGCCTCGTCGTAAGCGATCTGGTCGAAGACACTGCTCATGGGGAACTCTCCTTCTCATCAGTTGGCAGACTTCTCTCGAAGATTCTTTGGAGCTTTTTCACTCCTGAATGACCTTACCCTACGTTATATTCTTTCCAACGCGGTTCGTTGCGTGCAAACTCGGGACGGCGATCCCGCGCTCCAGTCTGGTGGAGGTCGATCCACCAACAGTCGGCGGCTCGCAGGCGGCTGATGATGGCGGGAT
>JACCSL010000792.1 GCA_013812995.1 Ardenticatenales bacterium
GGGCGAGCGGGATCACAAGAGCCTGGCGCTGATGAGTGCGGAGCAACTGGACCCGGTGGTTGAACAGCTTCTCGCGTTCCAGGGAGTTGTTACCCTGGAGGTCTTTGAGACTGACGATTTTTTCAGCAGCCGGGCGGCACTGCTGGACTCTCTCACGCGAGTTCGTGGTGGGTAAGCGGCTGATTCTTTTGCTAGGTGGCGCGCGCAGCGGCAAGAGCCGCCTGGCCGAGCAGTGGGCCGACGAGCAAGGCCAGAACGTCTTGTTCGTCGCCACCGCTCAGGCGTTTGATGCGGATATGCAGGAGCGGATTGCCCGGCACCGAGCGGAACGGCCCACGCACTGGCAAACATTGGAAGCCCCCCTCGCAGTGAGCCATGCACTCCAGCCGGTGATGCAGAGCTATGACACGGTGGTGGTAGACTGTATCACCCTGCTAGCATCCAATGTCCTGCTCACGCTGCCGGAAGATTGCACGCAGGCAATGGCGACGAACGCAGTTCTGGAAGAGATCGAGGCGCTGCTGGCGAGCTATCAGGACTCCGAGGCGACCTGGATCGTGGTCAGCAATGAGGTCGGGATGGGAATTGTTCCGCCAAGCACCCTCGGGCGATTGTTTCGAGATGCGCTGGGGCGTGCCAACCAGCGCCTCGCGTCGGTGGCAGATGAGGTGGTGTTATTGGTGGCGGGCTTGCCCTGGTGGCTCAAGAACTCGGCATGAACCCCGCCTGGAGATGCTCGGTGAGCTCGGCGGCGGGCATGGGGCGGGCAAAGTAGTACCCCTGGCCGATCTTACAGCCCATCTCGTGGAGAATAGTAGCCTGCTGGCGCGTTTCCACGCCCTCCGCAATGACTTCCAGATTCAGGGTGTGGGCCAACGAGATGATGGCAAGGACAATAGCGCGGTCCCCTGACTTGTCCTCCAGTCCCTGCACGAAGGAGCGATCAATCTTCAGCATGTCGATAGGAAAGCGTTTCAGGTAGCTCAGGGAGGAGTAGCCCGTGCCAAAGTCATCCACCGAGAGTTGGACGCCCAACTCCTTCAACCGGCGCAATGTCTCCAGGGTAGCGGCAGCGTCCTCCATCAGGACGCTCTCGGTAATCTCCAATTTGAGACATTTTGGGAGCAGGCTGCTTTCCTGAAGCACCTGCGC
Source organism: Ardenticatenales bacterium (assembly GCA_013812995.1). GTDB lineage: Bacteria > Chloroflexota > Anaerolineae > Ardenticatenales > Ardenticatenaceae > JACCSL01. Next base: position 1,153 of record JACCSL010000792.1, read on the forward strand.
TATCTGGGCCACCAGGGTCGCCTGCTGGAACTGTCGCGCGGAGAGATTCACGCTGACCAGCAGGGGAGGGTCGCCAGGAAACGCTCTCTGCCACTTGCGAAGTTGCTGGCAGGCCTCCTTCAGAATCCACTGACCCATCGGCAGGATCAGCCCCATCTCCTCTGCCAGCGGAATAAATTTTCCCGGCGAGACCAGGCCGTGGCGCGGGTGCTGCCAGCGGATCAGCGCCTCCGTGCCGATGATGCGCCCCGGCGTTCCCTCCGATGGGGAGCCATGTAGCACCAGCGGCTGGTAGTAGATCTCGAACTCCCCACGCTCCACCGCCTGCCGGAGGTCGGTTTCGAGTTCGAGGCGTTCCAGCGCCTGCGTATTCATACTCGCATCATAGACCTCATATTGCGCCTTGCCGCGCGCCTTCGCCCGGTACATGGCAACGTCCGCATCGCGCAGGAGATCGTCCGGGCGGCTGTGCTCGCTGCCGTTGAGCACAATCCCGATGCTGGTCGTGATGAATAGCGTGCGATGCTCCAGGGTGACGGGCGCGCGCAGGGCCGTCGCGATCCGCTCAGCGACATGCGTAGCGTGGGTCACATCGGTCACTTTTTCCAGCAGGATCGTAAACTCATCCCCGCCAAGCCGTGCGACCGTGCTTTCCTCGTCCACACAATCCTGGAGGCGCTGGGCAACCTGGATGAGCAACTCATCACCCAGACCGTGGCCCAGGCTATCGTTCACCACCTTGAAGCGGTCCAGGTCCAGGAAGAGAATCGCGATGTAGTGACCCTGGCGAACCGCGCGGGCCAGGGCGCGCTCCACGCGGTCGTGAAAGAGCGTGCGGTTGGGAAGCCCCGTGAGGGTGTCGTGGAAGGCATGATGGGCCAGCTGCTCCTCAAAGGCTTTGCGCTCCGAGATGT
>JACCSL010000807.1 GCA_013812995.1 Ardenticatenales bacterium
GGCCCGCGTCCAGCGATGGGTCCATTACCGTGTGGGGTACGGCGGGCCTGCTGTGTGCCTCAACGCAGGGTGGGGTGGGATTAAAGGTAAGCGCCATATTCCCGCCGATCCTCCAGAATAAAACAGGAAAAATGATGGATGAATGGGGAAATGATAGGTAGGTAGGCAGCGCGATAGAAGCGAGGTGTATCCGCTGTAGACGGTGTTTGAAGGGAGCAAAATGACAGTTAGTTGAGGGGTCAAGAAAGCTCAATGATCAGGAGGCGAGGCCGATCTCTTTGATGGTTCGGCTTTCATCTCCAGCCTCGTTCAGCAGCGCCAGGAGGGCCTCGCCAAAGCGTTGGCACTTGTCGGGGCCGATGCCCGGAATCTGGAGCAGGGCCTCCGGGGTGCGCGGTTGACTCTCTGAGAGGGCGTGGAGGACGGCGTTACTTAAAATGAAATAGGGAGGTTGGTTGAGGCGCTGGGCCTCCTGTCGCCGCCAGGCCATGAGTCGCTCCAGGAGGACACGTTGCTCTGCGGCGGCGGGCGCAGGCGCGGCCTGCTGGCCCTGACGCTGCATGGCCGCGACCACGCAGCGAATCTCGCTGTAGGAAATCTCCTCTGGCAGTCGCGCCTTGATCGGGGAGAGGTAGAAGGAGCCGACCTCTGTCACGGCAGCCTCGATCTGGCGACGGGGCTCCTCCGTAACCACCCGCTCTACGTCTACCTCGCCCTGCTCGATGAGCTTGGCAAGATGGTTGAAGATGGTCCCCGAGGCAAGGTTGCGCGAGGCTGCGATCTCCTCCACGGTGAGTCCCTCGTCAAAGAGGCGGCGCGTCTCGATGAGGGTGTCGGTGACGCGCTCCGGCGAGAGGTGGCGCACGCTGGGCAGCGGCTGCGCGGTAACCCCGGTCACCGGTAGCCCCAGGCGGTGTGCCAGCGCCTGCTCCCCGGCGGGGGTGAGTGTCAGCGTGGGATAGCGGCCAGATTCGATGCGCAGGTACCGCTCGCGAATCAGCTCGTCGATGAGCTTCTCGATTTCATCCTGGGAGCGGTGACGGAGAATCCCGTACTGGGGATGCTCGAAGTAGCGCGCCATGCCATTGCCGCGCCCGCCGCGCACAATCTTTGCCAGAAGCGTTCGCCCTACCCCGTAGTCCAGGTGATCAACGGCGTCCAGAATCGAGAGCACCGCCTTTTCTTCGGGGGAGCTGGCAACGCCCAGCGTGACCCGCTCTGTCTGGCGCTGGCAGTTGTCGCAGCACCACTCGGCGATGGGCGGCGTGGGGTCGCCGAAATAGTCCAGGAAATACTGGCGGCGGCACTCATGGGTTTGGGCATAATCCAGCATCTGGTTCAGGAGCCGCCGCTTGAGGGTGCGCCGCTGCTCGACCTCGGCCATCGGTCCCTGCATATCGACGCGGCCCTGTGGCTCCAACACGTACCAGTAACCGGTGCCCCCCCGCTCGCCCATATCCTGCAAGAGTCCTACCTGCTCCAGCAATTTCATGCCAAAGCGAACCTTGTTATCGGCCCGCCAGTCGAGCACAGCGGCGAGGAGCGCGGGTGTCGTCATGATGCGTCCCCCGCCGCGCCGCCCCTCGTCCCGAAGATGGCTATAGAGCACGCGCAGCTCCTCAATGGAGGGGGCGTCATTCTCGATAAACCACTCGTGGAGGCGAGAATCCTTGGGATCATGGAGAATCAGGCAGGTGGCGGCCTCCCCATCACGACCCGCGCGGCCTGCTTCCTGATAGTACGCCTCCAGCGTGCCCGGCAGCGTGTAGTGCACCACAAAGCGAACATTGGGTTTGTCCACGCCCATGCCAAAGGCATTCGTTGCCACCACGATAGCGGCCTGGCCGCGCATCCAGGCGTCCTGCGCCCGCTCGCGTGCCATCGGTTCCAGCCCACCGTGGTAGCAGATCGCGCTGCGCCCACACAGGGTACGGACCAGCGAGGCCACCTCCTCCGCCTCGCGCCGCCGTCCCACATAGATAACACCGCAGGTATCGGGGGGGAACTCCTCCAGAAAGTCTTTGAGTTGCTGCTGCTTGAGTGTGTCGCCCGGCGTGTAGCGCACATCGAAGCGCAGGTTGGGCCGATTAAAGCCGGTGACCTGGCGGTAGGGATGACGCAGCCCTAACTGCCGCTCGATATCCTCCTGAACCTGGGGGGTGGCAGTGGCAGTCAGGGCCACGAGCGGCGGTCTGCCGACGGCGGCAACGAACTCACCGATAGCATGATAATCCGGGCGGAAATCGTGGCCCCACTGGGAGATACAATGCGCCTCATCGACCGCCAGCAGGCCAATCGTCGCCTGTGCGATGGCCGCGCGGAAGCCCTGGTTACGCAACCGCTCCGGTGCCACATAGCAGAGCTTCCACTGCCCACGCGCCAGCGCCGAGAGCCGCGCGCTCTGCTCGGCCCCATCCAATGAGGAGTTAATGAAGGTCGCGGCGATCCCATTGGCCTGCATGGCATCCACCTGGTCCTTCATCAGCGCAATCAGCGGCGAGATGACCAGCGTGGTTCCCTCGTGGAGCAGGGCCGGAAGCTGGTAGCAGAGGCTCTTCCCCGCGCCGGTCGGCATCACGATGAGGCTGTCGCGCCCCGCCATGATGGGCTGCATGGCATCCATCTGGCCGGGTCGGAAGGTATCGAAGCCAAAGTGCTGTTGGAGGGCGGCAATAAGGGCGTGATCGGTCATACAAAGTTCCTGGTTGCTAGTCTTCGGAGGGCGAGGTCATACCCATCTGCCGCTTCAACTCGGCTAATTCTTCTTCTACAGCCTGCTTGCGATGAAGGCGCTCCTGCTCCGCGCGCGAGTGATGAGGTAGGTTGCCCATATCGCGCAGGACGGCGAGGAAATCGCTTTCCACATCGTAGATCATCGCCCGACCCTCCTCGCGTAGGAAGGTGCGGGCACTCGCGTAATCTCCCACCTCGTCTGCAATCTTGCCGAGCGCATGGCGGGCGGCGGTGAGCAACTCATGGTGGTTGGCCTGCCGCGCTAATGTCTCGCTCTCGCGCAGGGCCAGCGTGGCGCGCCGAATATCTCCAGCCTGTGCCAATGCGTGGCCCAGGTCCAGCAGGACCAGCGCGCGATCCTCGGGGTGCTCGGTGAGCAGTCGCGCGGCCAGGGCCAGGTCGGCAATGGGAGAACAGTGCTGGCGCAGGGCCAGCC
>JACCSL010000841.1 GCA_013812995.1 Ardenticatenales bacterium
GATTTTAACCTATGCCTGCGTAGATACAAGTGCTTTGGTGGGGACGAGTCAGCTTTTTGAAGGATGCTCGCCTCGTGTGCCATCCGGCTTCTTCCCCCGATTTTGGGGGAGGGAATCACCTCAAGGCAATGGAGTTCCCCTACTGTTGGCAAACGGTGTGGGGGGACGAGCCATGCGGTTGTGCTATCCCTCAGTAGGCGACGCCGAAACGCCGCCCGACGTGCTGAGGCTGCTCCAGTTCATTGACGAGGGCGACAGCATAATCCTCATAGGAGATGGTGTTGTTCCCCTGTGCATCAGTGAGCAGTTGGTCGAGGGGGGTGTGGTAGTAGCCGGTCCGCTCGCCCGGCTGGATCACGATGGTAGGGTTAAGGAAGGTCCACTGCATGATCCGTGAGCTGAAGGCCGAGCGTGACGGGGAGATCGAAGTGGCTGGCCCGGACTTGGCGCGCAGCCTCACGGAGCTCGGCCTAATGATCGAATGGACGAGAACGGGCTCCGGTTGACCTACGTCCCTGCTTGAACTCGTGACTCATCGGCTGGAAGATGGCTGCGGCGGGAGCCTCGGACCTTCGGCGGCAGCTCGTGGAGCAGGCACGCGGAGGCTACGGCGGCACTGTCTGCGCAGGAGCAGGGCGCGGACAAGAAAAAAGGCTCGTGATCGCCCCCCCGGGCATCATGAGCCTTCTTCTCTAAACTCACCCGTTACCTCCCCCCCAGGCGTAACAAGTGATGAAATATTCTGGGTTTCATGTTAGCAAGAAGTGTGCCAGGAGCCAGGAAAGTATGCAATGCACCCGGTCGGCAGCAATGGGGGAAATAGTGAGCGCTCAGAAAACCGAGAACAGGGTGACGATGCCCAGTCCCAGGCACAGGAGCGCGGCCACGAAGGTGCCTAGGCGCAGGCGCTGCCGGGCCTGATCGCGCTCGACGTTCCAGGTGCCCTGCTGGGCGATGCGTGCCCAGCGCCCCTGCTGGTAGCCCAGCCAGGCGAGGACGAGAGCACCGAGCGTCCAGAGGAGGGCCAGTTGCGGCCCGAGTAAGACCCAACAGAGATAGCTTGCGCCCAGCAGGCTGACCCAGCGCCAGAGCGAGGGGGGATGGATAGATCGTTTCATTGAGAGCCTCCTGCGTTGCGACCAAATCCTGGTGGTAGCACCATATCTACTACTCGACAGGCGGGCGAGTATAGCACAAATTTTCACCTTTTGTCTGTTGTGGGGGAAGCTGGGTTTAGCATAGGAGCTTTCTGTTTCGTTGACTGCCAGGCAGGAGGCTATTTCCCGTGACCAGTGCCTGCCCCTGCCCCCTCCACGCAATATAGCACAAAGCACTCTTGGTATAGCGGCCCCGTGACGCATCCTCCAAGAACTCAGTCAGTCAAGGGAAGGTGTTGCAGCTATGACCCCGTTTGGCAATGGCGGCAGCGGTGGCAAAAGCAACGAGCTTATCTGACTGGGCAGCCGAATGTTGCAATAACAGCCCACTGCATCTGACGGTTTGATATGACGCTCGACGATCCCTGCGGCTTCCGCGGGCCGCTCTCCAGTCTGTGTTACAATGGGGCCATATATACGCACTGGCCTGCGGGTTCAGGAGAGATAGATGTTCGGCGACCTTCTAAGTCAGGGTCTACGCAGTATCGCAGCACGTGAAAACAAGGCGCTCCTTGTTCTGGAGGATGAGGTTGGGTATGAGTTCGGTGTCACGCGCTGGGCCGTCGAGCGCTGGCGGCGCGGCACGGTGCCAGATGCCGAGCGCGTTGAGGCCCTGGCCCGCGCCTGCGTGCAGCGCGGCGGCATGGACCGAGCGTGGCTTGCCCACTACCTCAAGCAGGCTCACTACTACAACTGGCAGGCCCTTGTGGCTGAGCTTTTCCCTGAGCCAGGGCGATTGTTGGAGGAAGGCCCTATCCTCCGCCACAACCTACCCCGCTGCTTTCACGAGCGCCTGGTGGGGAGGGCGCAGGAACTGGCTGAACTCCAGCGCTATCTCTCTGTCCACCATCGCTTGGGCGTTGTCTGTC
>JACCSL010000860.1 GCA_013812995.1 Ardenticatenales bacterium
GTTCAGGCGGAAACGAGCGTAACGGGGAAGGGCGAGGTGCTATCCGTTCATCTGGATGTCACCACCTCGCCCTACATTGTTGTGCCGATGAAAACCGAGGAGATTCGCGCTGCCACCAAGGAAGTTATCGAGCAGCAGATGGGGCTGGTTCTCAAGCGGGTCACGGTCAAGATCGACCACGACAAATTCCAGGAGATTGCCCCTGAAGGCACTGCGTAGCTACTTCTGCTCGCCCGTGAGCGTCAGCGTGCCCTCGGCAATGCTCACCTCGTCCAGGCGAGCATACTGCTGCCCCGCCAGAATCGCCTCCGCCAGATTGCCCTCAAGTTGGTCGAGGATGGGGCCTGGCACGGGCACGGGGCCAATTCGTCCCTCGGTGATATCCACGGCGAGCGTGCCATTCGTCGCGGTGGGACGGGCCACCACCCGCATCGGCTGAATCTGTCCCTCGTAGGAGACCTTGCCGCGCAGAATCACGGTGCCGTCGGCTCTGAAGTACACCTGTGGCTCCGTCAGTTGCACTTCCTGCGAGGAGACGCGTAGCGCCAGGTAGGAGGTCGCCTCCTCCTGGGTCATGGTGACGGTCGTCACGCCCGGCACGCTCGCGGCCTCCGCCATCTTTTGCTCCAGCGAGACCGCTGCATCCTCCGAGACGGGGACCGCAGGTCCATCATCCGGCAACCCTGTACCGGGAATCGTGCAGCCGCTCAGCAGCAGCATCCCGAGACATAGCACAATCATCCATTGTTTCACGCTTTGCATCACTCTTTTTCCTCCGAAGATATATGAACTCAGATACGACGCTCGAAACCCCAGAAACGCTCCCCCCTCTCAGCACCGTGCTGGAGGCAATTCTTTTCGTCGCTGAAGGCGCGGTAGAACTCACCGCTCTCGCCCGCGCCCGAGTATGCGTCGTGGCTGGAATGCTTTCTGGGGCTCAACCTCTCTAGCAAGCTTTCGGCCGCCGCTCTGGAAACGCTGGCAATCATCGCCTACCGCCAGCCCATCACCCGGCCAGAGATCGAGGCCATTCGCGGCGTGAACAGCAGCGGTACGCTCCGCACACTCCTCCAACGGGAACTCATTGAAGAGGTTGGGCGGCTGGAAACCGTGGGGAATCCCTATCAGTATGGAACCACGCCCGCCTTCCTCCAATACTTCGGCCTCGCCTCCCTCGACCAGCTACCCCCGCTTGGTCCCGACGAGGCAGCAAAGCTGCTGACGGCGCTGGTGGGCGATGAGTAGCTGGATACGATAGCTTCTTGAGCAAGTTGCTATTCAAGGTGTTTCAGAGCAAATTAACTACACAATAGTATTTTAGGAGGCGAGATGACTACTTCATATCAAGATATTATTATTATCGAAGCTGGCAAGCGTGGAGGGAGGCCCTGTATTCGAGGCATGCGTATTACCGTGTATGATGTTCTCTCCTACTTGGCCGCTGGCATGTCTCGCGAGGAGATTTTGGAAGATTTCCCCTATCTCACGGATGATGACATTCAAGCCTGCCTGAGTTATGCAGCAGATCGCGAGCGGCAAACCTGGGTTGCTGCATGAAGTTGCTCTTCGACTAGAATTTGTCCCCACGCTTGCCCAATCGTTTAACTGACCTCTACCCTGCCTCCTCCCATGTCGCATCTGAGAAGCTGGACCAGGCTCTCGATATAGAGGTATGGGAATTTGCTCGTGCAAATGGCTTCACGATTGTCACAAAAGATGCGGATTTTGGTGATTTGAGCGTGCTCCTTGGCGTGCCGCCTAAAATACTCTGGCTCCGCCTGGGTAATTGCACCACAGGACAGATCGAAATATTGCTTCGCACTCAGTACGAAACCCTTCGTGAGTTTGGGCAAGATAGCGAAGCCGCTGTTTTGGCGCTTCTATAGCCACCCTCCTACAACGCTGCCAACACTCGCTCGATATCCTCGCGGTTGTTGTAGAAGTGGGGAGAGACACGCACGAATGGACCACGCGCAGACACCGTGATTTTCTGGGCGTCCAGGTGCGCGGCAACCTCCGCTGCCGGACGGCGCGGGTCGCTGAAGGAAACGATGCCGCTCCGCTCGCCAGGGCCAAGGGGCGTGGCGATGGTGTATCCCTTGGCCAGTAACCCCGCGATCAGTACATCGCCCAGCCCCAGCACATGGCGCTCGATATTCGGGATGCCAACCTCCAGCAGCGTCTCCACGCTGGCGACAAAGCCGATCAGGCTTGGCCAGGGCAGCGTGCCCGCCTCGAAGCGCGCGGCGGTATCGACCAGGGGCGCATCGTAGCGGAAAAAGTCCAGCACCTCTGTGGTGCTTATCCAGCCGTGGTGCCCGGAGCGAAGCTGCTCCAACAACTCGCGGCGCACAAAGAAAATCCCTGCCCCAATCGGTCCCATGAGCCACTTCGGCCCCGCCGCCGAGAGAAAATCGATCCCCATCTCTCGCACATCAATGGGCAGCGCGCCCGCGCCCTGAATCGCATCCACGCAGAAACGTACATCGTACTGGCGGCAGAGCGCCCCCAACGCGGCCAGGTCGTTGCGGGCACCCGTCGCAAACTGCACGAACGAGAGCGCCAGGAGGCGAATATTTGGGTGCGTCCGGAACGCCGCCTCGACATCCTCCAGGGGCAGGCGATGATCGCGCGCGGGCAGCCGGATGATCTCCACGCCGCGCTCGCGTAATGGGTTCCAGGGGTAGACATTGGCGGTAAACTCCCCCTCGGTGGTCAGCAGCGCATCGCCCGGCTGCCAGGGAAAGCCCTGCGCCACCAGCAGCAGCCCCTCGCTCGTGTTGGGGATGATGGCGATTTCCTCCGGCGTCGCCCCAATGACGCGGGCCAGCGTGGCGCGGTACTCCGCCAGCGGCGCGGGAAAATCGTCGCGCCCGCCATGTTGCTGCCACCACTCTAGCCAGCCGTGCATGGCCTGAAACACGCGGGTGCTGAGAGGCGAGGCGGAGGCGTGGTTCAAAAAGGCGGTGTGTGCCGTGATGGGAAAGAGGGCGCGAGCAGCATCACTGCCAGGGATGAGGGATGTCATAGGTTGCCTTTCTGGTGTCATGTAATGTCAAAAAGCCAGCATTTTGTGACTAATAGATCTGCCGTTTTACGTTTTACGCATTACGTTTCTGGTTCTGCTGGAATTTGTGGTGGAGTCATGGCTCTGCGTGGAGGCCCTCTCCCCGGCCTTCGGCCGCCCCTCTCCCGATATCGGGAGAGGGGACACGGAGCGAAGCGACGTGGGGGAGAGGGCCATCCCGCAGAGCCATGACTCCACCACAAATTC
>JACCSL010000877.1 GCA_013812995.1 Ardenticatenales bacterium
ACTCGGGGGCGGCGCTGCCCACGCGCAGCGCGATGCGCTGGCTGCCCAGGTAGTAGTAGCGCGTCGGCGTCTGCGCGCTGGGCGTGATCTGGTACTCGAAGTGGCTGCCCACGTAGAGCGTGGTCACATTCCCTTCGGTCAGCCGCACGCGGTTGCCGTCGCCGTCATAGGCCATGCTCATGTTGGGCAGGCTGCTGCCCGTCTCGGAGATCGAGACGAGACGGTTCTCGACATCATAGACGAGGTTGCGGGTCACGGTAGGATTGATGACGATGCTCGGCGAGACATCGCTGGTTGTCAGAGGGCTGCTCTGTGGCGCGGGGTTGATCGACATCGTTTCCGAGTCGTCGTTGTTCGCGCCGATGATGCGCTGAGCCAGGTTGCCGCTCGCATCGTAGCAGTATTGGGTGAGGCTGGCGCTCGTCGTGGCCTCGCGCACGGTGTGCGGGCGGGACTGGTCGCCCCTACAGGCTGTGCTCGTGCTCGTGTACTTATAACTCGTGCCGCCCTGCCCCTTGAGGTTGCCGAGCAGATCGTAGCCATACGTTTCACGCGCATAGAGACCATTCAGACCACCAACCGCTTCAGCCGTGATGAGGCGGTCGCGATGATCATAGCTGAAACGCTGCATCTGGGGGATGCCCACCAAGTTGTAATCGCTGTAATCGGTGATGGCGAGCACATTGCCTGTGGCGTCGTACTCGTAGCCCCACTTCTTGATTCCAGCCACTTCCGCCACCTGGAGCCGCCCCAGCCCGGCTGAAGTGAGCGGGTAGTACTGGTACGTTTGCGTCCTCACAGGGCTGGTCCCGTACTGAAGACTCACCATTTGCCCCTGGGCGTTGTACCGCAGAGCCTGGGCGTAGGTGGTGCCCACGCCATTCAGGCTACCGCTGACCTTCTCCAGTTGGAGATGGCGGGGACCGTATTCCGGCGTGATGGCTTCCTGCCCCCCGATCACGTTGTTGGAGGGGTATGCCAGGGCGCGAACGCGGTTGGCACTGTCATAACTCCAGCCACTTCTGAAACTGTGGTTTGTGCCGCCCATGTCCTTGATCGTCTTGACTTCCCGAACCACCCGGTTACGCACATCGTAGTTCCAGATGGCAGAGCTGACATCGTTGTACATCTCGGTGCGCTGACCAGGGACGAGGGCACGGTGGCCCGCCGTCGGCGTGACCGTGTAATTATCGTAGCGGTAGGTGACAGGGGAGGTCGCCGCACAGACAGCGTTCGCCGTGTAGTTCTTGCTGGTGAGGCGGCTCAGCGCATCGTACCCGAAGCTGATCTGGCAGCCGCGTGCATCGGTCTGGCTGAGAAGGTTGCTGGCTGCGTCGTAGCTGTAGTGCCAGATTCCCATGTCCGGGTCGTCCATCACGGTCTTGCGACCGAGGAGGTCGTAAGTCAGGATGGTCTCGTTGCTCTGGGCATCGGTGACTTTCACGAGCCGATCAGCGATGTCGTAACTGTATTGCGTAGTCGCGTAGACGGTCCAAGGTGTGGTATGGGGGGCAGTCGTACAATTGTAGCCCCAGTAGCTCCCACAGTCCCCGGAGAGTTCCAGGACCTGGACCATACGCCCCAGCAGGTCCGTGCGATACTGCGTGCGGTGGCGGTTGGCATCCACGATGTCGTGCCACTGGAGCCCGTTCTCGAGACCATATCGGTGCTCGGTCCGTGTCTTGCCATCGGGGGCGATCTCTTCCGTCGGGCGACCCAGCGCATCGTACTTGGTGACGCTCATGGGCTTGCCCGCGAACCAGCTCGTCGGACGGTAGCTGGGGTTACTGCTTGCCGCATCCTCGACCGGCGCATACACCTGATAAGGCTGGCCCGTCGCGTTGAAGCGCGTTAGTGTGACGACATGCTTATCGATGCCGCTGGGGCTGGTAGTGCGTGTCTGGATCGCCTGACCCAGGCCGTCGTGGAAGGTGTAGCTCTCTTGGTAAAACACGGTCTCATTGCTCGTCCCGTTCACGTCCAGGCGCTGGCGCTGAAGGATGCGCATGGGGGTGGCAGGGCCGCTGTAATCCAGGTACTCGAAGCTCTGCGTGGGGAACTGTTCGCTGTTGTTCTGGCCCGGCTGCCACATTTTGAGGAGCCGCCCCACACCATCATAACGATATTCGGTGCGAAGCCCGGTGGGATCGATGACGGTGGTCACCTGACCCTGGAGGAGGTCCCACTCATAGCTGGTGCTGAACTGCCCGGCAGCGACAGCGGGGGTGCTGGCCGTCACAGGGTACGCGCGCAGCAGGGTGTCATAGGCGGTCGTGGTGATGTAGCCACGCGGATCGCGGACGCGGATCAGGTTGCCCCAGCTGTCGTAGGTATGCTGCGTGCTGCTCCAACTCCCGCCACAGCTATTTTGTGCAGCATATTGAAGCGTCAGCAGTCCCTTGAGTGGCGACAGGCCCCACTTAAGTTGACCATCATAGAAATAGACGGTATCACCCTTGCAGAGGAGCGTGCTGCCCTGAGCCTCATAGAGGTACTCGCGCGCCAGATTCCCCGTGATATTGGCGGTCGGATTCGGGAAGAACCATCGCTCCCGCACACGGTAGAGCGTCTGTCCATCGTCGGTGTATTCCCAGATGTGCGTTTGATTGCCGTACTGCTTGCCATTCTGCTGGGCCATCTCGTAGCCGTAGCGGGTACGGTGCGCCACCTGCGTGGTACCTTCCGTCTGCACGGTGCGAGTCTCGCTCTGGAAGACCCAGGGACTGTTGCGGGTATGTTCACTCTGCTCTATCGCCCAGGTCGTCTCCGCGCGCTGCAACTCCGCGTTCGTCTTCGGGTCGCGGGTGCGCTGCACGCTCGGCTTGCCCTTGAGCGGGGAAAAGCCCAGATTGTTGTTCAGCAGGTTCTGGTGGTAGACGGTCTCGGAACGCTGGGTTTCAATGCCATTGTCCTTGAGGGACTGTACGACAGTGCCATAGCCACCAAACTCGAAGGCGCGGGCACAGTTATCGAGCGTGCCACCCTTCGTCCAGGCAAGAGGGCTGGACACGGCATACTCGGTACGCTGGGTGTTTTCCAACCCATCGAAGAGTTCCATCGCCTTGATGCGGAAGCGAGCAGTCTGCTGGGCCGCGCATTCGGAGCTGGACGCATAAGGAATGCCTCTAACCAGCTCATACTCGTAGCGGACCTCCCCGCCCTGCCCATTTTGCGCCAGCGTCAGAACGTTGAGGTTGGCCCTGGCGCTCGGGCTCACGGGATTGCCTGCCCAGTCAATCCCCGCTACAGGGTTTGATGCACTCAGCCGCGTATAATGAAAGGTCCATGCCGGTAGGCTTGTGCTGACTGCCCGATCATTCAGTCCGCTCTCGGTGATCCGGTTGAGGAGCAAGATGCTTTTGCGTAGATCATCCCCCGCGAAGGCATCATACTGATAATCGAGATGGTACGTTCGGGCGCGCGTGAAGCTGCCCTGGACGTTGCGAATGTCCATGAAGATATCGGCAAGGCGATAGTTACTCTTGGTAGCCAGGAAGTAGTGATCGTCGGAGCCGACCGAGGTATCGGCGCGGCCCTCATAGTTGAAGACGATCTGCGCCGTGGGGCTCTTGGGCTCAGTGACTGTCGCCCCTGCTGCCATATAGGTAATTGTCTGGGGGCGGAGCGCCAGGTCGAAGTCGCAGTTGATGATGGTGCGCCACTCGCGACCATACTGAATGTGAATCTCGTTCCCAAGGGGACTGATCACTCGTGTCAGTTGCGCCTCGCGGAGCTGGTTGGTGCAGTAACGCTCCCCGGTCTGGCTATAGACGCCGACTTGGGGGGTGTAGGCAACGCCCTCGCGCTGGCCCGCGCCAAAGTCGGGGTCGCCGAAGATATACAGGGTGCCATCCGCGCCCCACACCTTCCAGGAGGGACCGGCCTCGATGTACTCCACCTTGAGGAAGGATTGCGGCGATGTCTGCCACTCCGGGGTACCCGTCTGGGAGGGCTGGAGGAGCTTGAAGCTGCCCCCGTTGTAGTTCAACGTGTATTCATTCTCGGCTGAGTTATAGCTGACTTGGCCGAGCCCATCGAGATTCCAGCCCCAGCCGAGAAGTCCCGCCTGGCGATTGAAGTTCTCAAGATCGTCATTGTATTGGTCCTGCCGACCGGCCAGGATACCGTTGACAGACTCACTGGAGTAGGAAAGCCCCAGGTTTACCCCAAAACCGCCCGGCCCCGGCGGGGTGAGCAGTGGGTAGCTGAAGCTGCTGTTGCCGCTGAAGGCATCGCTGGCGAAGCCCTTCATGGTGGGCAGCTGCTGCCGCCCATAGCTATAGTTGCCCTCACCGGACGTAGCACTCACGGCGAAGGTACCTGCCCCCGTGGTCTTGCCTGAAAGTGAGAGGAATTTGCCATCCCACTCGCTGGCAATGCTTTCCCACGTCGCTGTGGTGGGACTCAAGCGGTAGAGGGTAGGCACTGCGCCTGCCTGAAGCTGCGCGCGCAGCGGAGCAAGGTCCACGACAAAGCGCAGGGGCTGGTCAAGGCGCGGCTGCGGCTGACCGGGTTGCGCGCCTACCTGTACCTGAAAGCGAGTCAGCGCGCCAGGCAAGGCGGGCAGGTTCTCTGGCGCGGCAGCAAGGCGCAGGTGAATGGGCTGGCTAACAGCCTGGGCGGGCAATTCGACCATGACGGGCAGCGTTCGTGCGTGCAGGGTGCCCCCATTTGGGGTGAGCCACCCTTGATCGGGTTGACTGGCTCCTACACCCGTGACCGACCATGCGCTCACTGAACCATCAAATTGGGCCGCGCTGGCCTGCGCTGCATGAGCCAGAACGTCGCCAGATTTGCGCCCCTGGAGTCGCACCTGGAACGTGGCCGTGGCAACCTCGCCCGGCTGGAGCGCGGCCACCTGCCAGGTGATCTCGCGGCGCGGCTGCTCGTAGGTCAGGCTGGCGGAGTTACCGGGCAAATAAACGAGCCCCTCGGGCAGGGTGTCACGCACGGTGATCTGAGTCAGCGGCTCGTTCTGCTGGTTCCCAACCACTAGGTGATAGGTGAGCACCTGGCCTAGCTCCGCCTGTGCGCTGGAACTTTCCAACGCGAGGCCCAGCGCCCCATCGGTTGGGAAGGAGCGTGTGGGAGGCACGGTGGGGGGTTGGTGGGTTTCATCCGGAAAGTCGGGGGGGGTGGTTGCATCGACAAGCGTCGGGTCCGATAGCGGCAACTCGGGCGCGATGTCGGGTGCAGGGATTTCAATCGGGAGAGTATCCGTCACGGGGTCTGAGGAAGTCGAAGAGGACGACTCTGGAGTATTCTCCGTCTGCGGAGGAGTGCTCTCGGTAGGCTCTTGGGCAAAGGCAGGTACCAACGAGGTCCCCACCAAATTAAAGAGCATCGTCAGGAGCAACAACCAAACAACGACACGGGAACGACGCGAAAACGAAAGCATAGTAAATCTCCGGGAAAAAGGTGGTTCGTTAAGCAAAAATCATCTGTCCTCGAAAAAGAGGTGATTTTAGCGTTGTCATCCCCGTACCAATGGGGGATTGACTTGCACGTTCTAAAACGCGTACGGGGAGCATATTATCGCATCGCTAATCGCACCACAAGGGTAAAAGCAAACGAACTTTTGGAGCCATCGTTGTGGATAATCCCAACGATTTAACGGTAACCGCTTAACAAACTGACCGCCTCTTGCCAAGCGCCACACTGCCATGCTACGCTAGAAGCGGAGCGAGGGAAGCAGCCCCGCTGGACTCTCCACGGTGGTTTGGCACGTTTGCCCTCTCTCCTCTTCGGAGTGCAGAAATGCACAGGGTTCGAATCCCGTTCCATCCTCAAGGGTCCGCCCTTGGGCAACAGCAAGGCCGCTTTGCAGGGTAAGACCTCCGTGGCTGCGCTGCGATCCTTGGGGATGGAACACTCATTTTTCCAAGGAAATGGCGCGATGGAATTCTTTGTCTTCCTGCTGATCTGTCTGGGATTGGCGGCTTTGTTCTGGCTCCTGACGGCGCTGCGGCGTCTTGTCACACGCATCATCGTCTTCGAGTATGAGCGGGGCGTGCTCTACAAGGAGGGGAAGTTCGAGCGGCTGCTGGAACCAGGGCCGCACTGGACTTTTCCGGCCTGGCACACGGTCCAGAAGATGGATATGCGGCAGCGCTTTATCACGGTGGTGGGCCAGGAGGTGCTGAGCGCAGACAATGTGCCCCTCAAGGTGAGCCTGGCCGCGCGCTACGAGGTGGTCGATGTCCGCGCGTCGATGCTCAACAGCGCGGACTACCAACAGGCGCTCTATCTGGAGTTACAGCTGGCGCTGCGGGAGATTGTCGCCTCGGTGCCGATTGATGAGCTGCTCACGAAGCGGCAGAGCATCGGGGAGCAGCTCCTGGCGCTGACAGAGGCGCGGGCAACGAGCCTGGGGCTACGGCTGCTCGCGGCGGATATCAAGGATGTGATGTTTCCGGGGGAGATCAAGCGGATGTTCGCGGAGGTGGTGCGGGCGCAGAAGGAGGGGCTGGCCGCGCTGGAGCGGGCGCGCGGCGAGAGTGCGGCACTGCGCAGCCTCGCCAACGCGGCCAAACTGTTAGAGGGTAACCCTGCGCTTCTCCAGCTGCGTCTCCTTCAGACCGTGAGCGAGAGCAAGGGCAACACGATTGTGCTCGGGCTGCCCTCACAAACGCCCATCGTCCCTCTGAGGGGACAATCAACCATTGTGGATGGGGAGTAGGCTCAGTACGAGACCCAGACACTCTTGACCTGGGTGTAGAGGTCGATGGCTTCCTTGCCCATCTCGCGGCCAAAGCCCGATGATTTATAACCACCGAAGGGCGATGCCGCGTCGAAGAGGTTGTAGGCATTGACCCAGACGGTGCCCGCCTGCAATGCCTCGGCCAGGCGGTGGGCCTTGGAGAGATCGCTGGTCCAGATGCCCGCCGCGAGGCCATACTCGGTGTGGTTGGCGCGTTGGACAACCTCCTCCCAGTCATCGAAGGGAGTCACGGCGACCACGGGGCCAAAGATTTCCTCGCGGATCAGCCGCAGGTCATCGCCGCTGGCGTCGTGGGAGAAGATCGTCGGCTCCACGAAATAGCCGCGCTCGCCCAGGCGACCCCCGCCGCGATGCATCTCGATGCCAGAGCTGCGCCCCTCGTCGATGTAGCCCAGCACGCGCTCCATCTGCTCCTGCGAGACGACGGGGCCGATGTGGCTCTTGTCCCAGCCATGCCCCACACGGATGCCCCCTGCCGCCTCGCTGAGCTGCTCCACGACCTGCTCGTAGACGGGACGCTCGACGAAGAGGCGCGAGCCAGCGGTGCACATCTGCCCGGTGTTGCCGAAGACCGCCCACAGCGCACCCTTCACGGCTTTGCCCATGTCCGCATCTTTGAAGACGACATTCGGGCTCTTGCCCCCCAGCTCCAGCGAGACCTTCGTCAGGTTGTTGGAGGCATTGCGCATGATGAGCTTGCCCACCTCTGTCGAGCCGGTGAAGCTGACCTTATCCACGCCGGGATGATCCACCAGGGCGGAGCCCGCCGGAACGCCGAGCCCGGTCAGAATATTGACCACCCCTGCCGGGAAGCCTGCCTCGACCATGAGCTCGCCCAGCCGCAGAGCCGCGAGCGGGGTCTGCTCCGCTGGCTTGAGGATAGCGGTGTTGCCGCAGGCGAGCGCGGGGGCCAGCTTCCACGCGGCCATGAGCAGCGGGAAATTCCAGGGAATAATCAGCGCGCAGACGCCGAGCGGCTCGCGGCGGGTGTAGTTCAGCGTGTTGGGAACACTGACCGGGGGCACAGAGCCCTCGATCTTGGTGGTCCAGCCCGCGTAGTAGCGGAAGTGGGCCACGACCTGCGGTACGTCGCCGTAGAGCGAGTTGCGGTAGGGCTTGCCGTTGTCGAGCGTATCGAGCTCGGCCAGTTCGCGGGCATTGGCCTCGATGAGGTCAGCGACCTTCCAGAGCAACTCCCCGCGCTTCTGCGGGGTCATGCGTCGCCACTCGCTGTCCGGGGCAAAGGCAGCCCGCGCGGCGGCCACGGCCATCGCCACGTCCTCTTCCCCCGCCGCTGCCGCGTGGCCGAGCAGGTCGCCCGTGGCTGGGTCGAACACCTCGAAGGTTTCCCCGCTCCTCGCCTCGACCCACACGCCGCCGATCAGCAGCTTGTGGCGCTCCCTGTGAATGAAGGAGAGCGTATTCTCATGGAGGCTAGCCGCCTCGTGAATCTTGATGGTCATTTTTATTCCCTCTTTGTCATTGAACACTCATTGTCAGGAAGCGCCGCGTCACGCTCCGAATTGGGCATTGTAGACGTGGACGAGGGGCGTGACAAGGGGCACGGGAAGGGCTACACTACGGTGCGTAAAACGTAACTGGTTCTGATAGAATTTGTGGTTGAGTCATGGCTCTGCGCGGTGGCCCTCTCCCCGGCCTTCGGCCGCCCCTCTCCCGATTTCGGGAGAGGGGACAC
>JACCSL010000884.1 GCA_013812995.1 Ardenticatenales bacterium
GGTCAATACCGCATCCAGAGTGTGGTCGGGTAAGTGCAACGTCTCAGCAGAAATTGCCTGAAGATAGGCGGATTTGGGAGCATGAACGTCAGGAAATTGTGATACGAGACAGCCTCCTATGCTCTCCTGTGCTAGGTATATTTTCTTTCGTCGCGAGCCAAGACCAATCTCAAAGGGTCGCTCACAGTATTCCTTGGCCCGATCATATTTCTCGACAAAGTGTCGAAACCCGCCACTTCCCACCTGCGGGATGCCAAGAAGCGCGTTCTCACACTGGAGAAGTGAAACAGGAAAGCCATGCACGGAGAAAATATCTATGATTTTAAGCGCATAGGAATCATAACGGCAGAGCATGTTCTGGTAGCGCAGTGTGTCTGAGAAAACAGTAAGGAGTGCCTCTCGAATACTGTCATCTTCCACCCCCGCGATCTGCTCTGCCAGCAAATTCAGCCCTAAGGATTAAAAAGCTGGTGGTAATATTCATACCCCCATCGATGTAAGCGGTCGCTTTCATCCCCTGGCGGTACTGCCTCTCTTGGAACCCACCTTGGCTCTGACTCTGCCAATCGCCGGGTTGCATCAAGTACCTGTTGCTGGTCCGCTGCATCTGGTACCTTGAAAAAGCGTCCCTTGTGAGTGGGCTTGCAGGTAGAACAATGATATTCAATGGCGAAAAGACGGTGCTGTGGTACGCCAGCCTCGGTGTCGGGGTATCTGTTCGGATAAGCACAGTGAGGGCATGGGCAAACATTGCGTTGTGCCGGGCCCTTCACGGACAAGATCGTTGTGCAAGTACCGCAGGATTTGCCTTCTACCTCCTGCAAACTTGCGACCTCATGAAGCGATCCGCACCCCGGACATACCAGAACATAGGTTGGGTGGCGCTCGTTTTTGGAGAGAAGGTAGGTCGAGAAGAGAGAAAAAAGTTGCTGACAGGCCGTGCAATGTTGCAGTTTTACCCACAAAAAATATTTTACGGACGCAGCATTATGACAAGAGGTGCAGGTCGTCTGATAAAAACGTCCCACGTCTGCTTCAACTGCTGCAATGACCTGCTCGGCAGCAGCCCGAAAGGCAACACGATCTAGCTTGCCCAACTCCTGCCTCACTACCCAATAAGCCATCGGATTGATATCGGTTCCCACGACATGGGCACCGAGGCGATTCGCCTCCAGAAGGGGTGTTCCCCCACCCATAAAAGGATCGCCAACCACGAGGGAGTTCAGGTTATGGCTGCGAAAGAAATTACTCGCTAGAGAGGCTCCATTCGCAAATTCCGCCAGTAAAAGGGAGCGAAACAGGCTACCTGGTCTCCGCGCAAACCATTTGTGAACACCAATTACAGGGCGATAGCTCTGCTGAATCTGCTTTTCGCGCTGGGCGAGGGCTGCAACGAAGGGCACATCAAACGCTCGTTCAATCATTCATTTGACCTTGCGCATTTCAAGCAGGGGAAATTATTTGAGAAGTTCAGTATGCCCCATCACTGCGTCACCGCCAGCGCAGGCGAGCGTGCTGCTCATAGTAGGCGAGTTGGGCGGCGAGGGTGGACTCCTCGGGGGTGGCGGCGAGGGCAGCGAGGAGGTCCGTGGCAATGACCTCGGGGGGGCGCGGGTCCATCCAGCCTGTCTTGTGGCTCGTGGCGGAGGGATGAAATCAGGGGAGCGCGCCCAGCAGCGGCGTGGCGAGCCCCACCACATCGGGACGCCAGGGCTCAGGCCAGCAGAGAAGCACGCAGAACGTCCGTGCCCCTGGCAACGACTCGGCGCTGTCCTGAAGCCCCTCCACGGTTTCGCCCAGTGCCTGAACCACCAGCGAGCGCCACCCCTGCGCCTCTGCCAGCGCCAGAAAGCGTCGCAGGGTGGTTGCCAGTTGCGGGTAATCGAAGTGGTAGGAGAGGTAGGGTGGTATGGTCAGCCCATCATCCTTGCCACCCCCCAGGTAGATGATACAGTGGTCGCAGTAGGCTTGCCCCTTGGGCGTCAGGGAGTGGCTGTGCGGAAACTCTGCCAGTCGCTCACAGGCGCAACCTGACTGGCTGACAAAACTCATTTTGGCCTCCAACAGATCCAGAAAGCCCGTCACCCCATACTATATCTTGTGGGTATCTGGCAGCAGCAACCACGAGATATAGATGGCAGAGGTGCTGAGATGC
>JACCSL010000885.1 GCA_013812995.1 Ardenticatenales bacterium
GGTCGGAGCCAGGGGCGGCATGGGTGGTGCTCGCGGCCCAGTTGAAGGTAACAACCGTCAAGATCAGGGCCAGAACGATGCGGCGCAACGTGTGGGAGAGAGTGATGTTCATGAGAGATGCCCTTTCTTGGAGGTGATTTCACCTCTGGGGTTTGTTACCTGGTGGGATAGACAAAGGAACGCCCACAAAGGATATAAGGAAATAGTGCAAGAAGCGTGCCATGAGCTTCAAGGGTTCCCTGCTCTGCACGCCGCGTAGTCTTTGATGAACACACCCGCCTCCTTCGCCCTCAGAGTCGTATCAAAACAGTCCAGAAAGCGACACAGGCAGTGTGAGGAGTCAGATCAGCGGGCGTGCTGATCGTGTGCTGGAAAACAGAAGGGCCGGAAGTCTCCGGTCCTTCTGTTGGTCTATGCAGGTTGAAAATGGCGTATGATGCAAACGGGCGATGGCTGGTTCCCAGGTCTAGGGACAGGGACGCCCGTTGCTCCAGCTATAGCCTCTGGCACAGGCATCAGCGTGATCGCTCCAGTCATAGCCCGTTTCTGTGCCCGCTCCTGCGCTGGGCTCATCGGCCAGCACCGCAGGAGTAGGGGCAATCAGGAGACCAAGCAGAAACAGTAGAATAAGGAGATAGGTGGTAGGTTTAGAGTGTAAGTTGTTCATCGACACCTCCTCGTCACCATATAGGAACAAGCCGAGCAAGCTATATGCCATGTAATGGCCTAGAGAATCGTTGAAGGAGGGCGCTGGCACGGCAGCACGGTGCTGACAGGTCGCACAAAGTCCAGTTGCTACCCGGTATTGCAAGGCATCACCCTGCCTGGTGAACCGCACAGTGCCAGGCCAGAGCCAGACGGATTGGGCAGTGAGCCAGGACAAACAAAACAGCCACCCGAGAGTGGCTGTGTCGCGCCGTAGAAGATTGGGCCGAAGGCTTCCCTTCCGGCTCTTAGCCGGACCACGTCATCCCCCCCGGCTTACCGGGCAGGCGGACGGGACGCGGCGGTTTGAGGCCAGCCGGACCTTGCGCGACCGGAGCCTCCTCGTCGCTCACAATGCCACTGGGCGTCAGGCTTGCCACGCTCCGGGCAGAGCCATTGCTGCCGAGCACCACGCCGAGAAGGAGGCTGACCGCCAGAACGAGCATCCAAAAAGCGCGCTGCGTCGTGGAAAACAGGGGTGTGAACGGGTGGCTTCGTCGCTGCATGATACTTCCCCCAGGGTGGATACGATGAGTGGTTGAGCGGTTAATAAGCAACTGCGATGCCATGCGGGTCGGTTGCACCTGGTATCTTGGGACTACTCATTTCTGCGGCATCCAGCGATTGCTGGTGCTCGTGGAGGCTAGGCGATTGTTCCGACTCTATGCCGGTTGACCACAGGGCCTATCCTGGAGATTCCTGTACATAGCCAGGACGGGCAAGTTCTCATTGCCACGCCCTTGGCTGGGCAGTAACTGCCCAACATAGCCCAGAAGCTGCTCTACCTCGAAGGGCTTGGGGAGAAATGTTGGGGGAACCAGGTCCGTCTCCCACGGCCGCAGGGCGACAGCACTCATCAGGATCACCGGGATAGCTGCCAGGTGCGCCGCCTGTTGCATGCGGCGGTATAGCTCGCACCCGTCCAGATGGGGCATCATCACGTCGCTCATCACCAGATCAGGTGGCTGAACGCCAAGCTGACGTAGCGCGGCTTTGCCATGCCCGGCCAGGCGTACCTCGTAGCCTTCTTCTTCGAGCACCATCTGGAGCAGTTCCGCCAGGCTGGGGTCGTCCTCGACCACTAGAATCGTCGTCATGACTCATCTCCCTCGGGGGTAGCGGCTTTGGTGTGGCAAGGGAGAGGGTTGAGGTAGAAAGGGTCACTTGGTACGCGGTCAGCCCTCGCACCGCTCTGCTTGCAAGAGTTGTGCCGCGTCGCATCAGCATACCTATGGTGTAGGAATGGGGAGTCAGGAAGTCCGCAAGTCCGCAGCGATCTGACCCACTATCGCTTCTGGTCGATAGAACAATGATTCTGCAAAAAGCTGCCTTATTTGTTATAATAGCCTGTACCCGCACCGTACCACCCGCTTGCTTCACCACCGTATTTCCTGTTGTATCTGCGACTCTTCCCCCAGAGAGGTACGTTACGATGTCCAACGCTATTTTGATTGTCGAAGATGATGCCCCCCTGCGCCACCTGCTATTGGAGGTCTTTAGCGAGGCAGGCTACCTGGTACGCGGGGCAGCCGACGGAGTGGCGGCGCTCGACGAGGTGCACCGCCATCCTCCGGCGCTGATTATCCTCGATGAGCAGATGCCCCACCTCGACGGGTGGGGCTTTGTCGCGGCCCTGGAAGCCCAAGGGGTGCGGCAGCAGTTTCCGATACTGGTGCTGAGTGCCTCCAACCGGCATGTGCGCGCCCATTGCGGCGGAGGCGCATCTGGGCAAACCGTTTGATATTACCCACCTCCTCCACACCGCAGCGGGGTTGCTCGCGGGCGGCGCTCCCCCTTTGGTTCAGCCAGGGGATTGAACCGTGCGCGGGACCATAGGCTTGGCCTGGCCCCTACCTTGCTTGGCAAGGCAGCCAGAGAGCCCCGCTCTCACAGGGGCTCTGAATACAGAAAACGCCGCCCGGCTATCAGCCCCCTTGCGACGCACCGGCGGCGCTTTCTTTTGCACGGGTGGGGGGCCTTCCAGGCCGCATGGCGCAGCTCGGCGCGCGACCTGTCTGGAAGGCCCCCCCATTCCTCATAGGAGAAGAGCGTATGGCACCCTCCCAAGATTTGAGCGCGCTAAGCGATCTCATTGATCCCCTGGCACTATGTGACTATTTAGGTACCGCCCTCACCCGTCGGCCCTGTGACCATAGCTTCTACCACACCCACACCCTGACTGGCTGACAAAACTCATTTTGGCCTCCAACAGATCCAGAAAGCCCGTCACCCCATACTATATCTTGTGGGTATCTGGCAGCAGCAACCACGAGATATAGATGGCAGAGGTGCTGAGATGC
>JACCSL010000890.1 GCA_013812995.1 Ardenticatenales bacterium
CGTTCGCCGGGTTGAGCTCGATGGTGAACTTGGCCCCGCTGCCATTGATGTCCGGCGGTAGCACGGCGATGCCCAGGCGGCGACATTCCGTGATGAACACGGGCACCTTGGCACTGTCGTCGAATTCGACTTCGAGGAGCGCGCAGAGGTACTCCACGGGGTAGTGGGCCTTGAGATACGCGGTCTGCACCGTGATAACGGCGTAGTCGGCGGCGTGGCTTTTGTTAAACCCATACCGTGCAAAGAACTCAATGTCGGCGTAGATTTTCTCGGCGCTCTCGCGGTCCATGCCGCGCTTGACCGCGCCATCGACGAAGATGCCCTTGTGGTACTCGATGTCCTTGGCCTTCTTCTTGGAGACAGCGCGACGCATGAGGTCGGCCTCGCCAGGGCTATAGCCAGCGATGTCCGTGGCCATGCGCATCAGTTGCTCCTGATACACAGCGATGCCATAGGTGTTTTCGAGAATCGGCTGCTGCGCCTTGTGGTGGTAGGTCACCGGCTCCTCGCCGTGCATACGGCGGATGTAGGCGGGGATGTACTCCATCGGGCCGGGGCGGTAGAGCGAGATGGCGGCGATGATGTGCTCGAACTGGTCCGGGCGCATCTCTTGGAGGGTTCTTCGCATTCCGCTGTTATGAACAATGAAACCGTTTGCTACAAAATTATTACCAGGCGGTCGCATCTGAATATCATACGTTTCTTCTTCGCCAACATAGTCGATACTCCGAATAGAAACCCATCTACTGTTAGACGGAAAGCGCGGACATTCCCACTCAACCAAATTCTTGTACTGGTGTTGGAATTCTGCGAAAAGAGTTTGATCTACGATAATCAACTTGTGATCAGAATATTGTTCCTTAAATAGGCTGATCTTTTCGGCACTGAGTTGATCCATCCAACCCTTAACCTCAATCCAAGTGTCAAGGACCGGAATATAAAAATCTGGAGTGTAGTTAAGGGTTTGTCCCTCTTTGGTTATGAGTTCAAATGTCTTGGATTCATACAGATACTCCAGATTCAGGTATCTAAGCACCCGAGCCAAGTCTGCTTCCCAGGTTGATCTAACAAAATGGCCCAGGTCTTCTCGATAACCCTTTTTACGGTTTCCAGGAGGTCGCCCATACATGGGATTCTTTTTTCCCGACCATCTTTCTGATAGAAACGCTTTAAACGATGCCGCTCTTTCTGGGCCGAATCGCTCTTCATAGGTAAGACCGCGTTGGCTCTCGTTATATTTTGCCAGGTTTTGAATCCAAGCCGTGTCTGCTGCTGTTTCGGCTGTCAGGCCCTTATTCCAGGCTGGGC
Source organism: Ardenticatenales bacterium (assembly GCA_013812995.1). Classification (GTDB taxonomy): domain Bacteria; phylum Chloroflexota; class Anaerolineae; order Ardenticatenales; family Ardenticatenaceae; genus JACCSL01. Next base: position 1,309 of record JACCSL010000890.1, read on the forward strand.
TACCTTTCCTGCTTTCAGAAATTCGGATTTTCACTTCTGGACGACTGGGGTTAGATGTTAGATGTGCGGCACAGCTCTTGCATCGTTGCGCTCGTTTGTAATTGGTTTTTAAACTTTGATCACAGTCAATGCATAGCTGGCTTGTGCGGCTGGTGTTACTTTTAAACAAGAGCTTGTCAGCGGTTGGGTCGATATCTGCCAACCGTACCCAGCCGCGTTGAGTTAGGAAATAATGATCAGCTGTGGCTTTGATCCATTGCCCATCCTCATTCACCAGCCGATAAACGGGTTTAATACCGCTGTAAACGACATTTGTGATTTCGTTGAATGTCAGCTTTCCGGAATCAAGATAGCAAGAGACAGCTTTTAAACGTTTCCTCCCTGATATGGATGCCTCAGACTGGCGTCTTGTAAAGTCTTCAAAAAGTTCCTTGATAGTACGATGTCCTATGTTGGTGTCACCGCTCAAACAACCTTCTACTTGGAAGATACCAACTGTATTGCCAGATTGAATCTGCTTGTAAGCCGCCATCACATCGGCATCCGCTACAGAGTCCTCGGGGCGGCGCTCGTAGGGGATGGTGTTGAGGTCCAGCCTGCGCCCGTGGCGCTGCTCAATGTGCTCGCAGGCGCGGCGCATGATGGAGAGCGTGGCGAGGCCCAGGAAATCGACCTTGAGCAGCCCGATGCTCTCGACGATGTTCATGTCGAACTGCACTACCTGCTGGATGGGTCCGCTCTCATCTCCCTTGGTGGGGCGGTGCAGTGGCGCGTACTCCACGATGGGGCGGTCGGAGATGACGACGCCTGCCGCGTGGGTGGAGGCGTGGCGGGTCTGCCCCTCCAGCTTGATGGCGGTATCGAGCAGGTTGCGAACAATCGCGTCGCTCTTGTAGACCTGGCGCAGGTCGGCGGCCTCGGCGGGCCACTCCTGGGCGGTATGGTCATCGAAGAGCAGCTTATCCAGGCGGACGGGCTTGCCGGGGACGTTGGGTACCAGCCGCGCGACGCGGTCTACATCAGAGAGGGGAATGTCCATCGCGCGCCCCACATCGCGCACCGCCGCGCGTGCGCCAAGTGACCCAAAGGTGATGATGGCCGCGCACTTGTCCGCGCCATACTTCTGCACGGTGTACTCAATCAACTCGTGGCGGCGGTCATCGGGGAAGTCGATATCAATGTCTGGCATAGAAACGCGCGCACTGACATAGCGCAGACGCGGCTGGAAATCTCCTTCAGGATAAGCAGTGGTAATTCCCAGAGCATAGGCTACAAGGCAGTTCACGTTGTTTTGCGTCCCGGTATGTCCACTGTTATATAGGTCATAAAACTGATCTGTCAGACCGTTTTTTTGGATTTCCTCTAGCTCAGCAGTTAAGCGTGTCTGATCTAGTTCTGCGCGGGATTGGCAGATTTCACAGAGAATCTGGAATTTGTCCATCGTAAAACCTTTGTGCGACCTCGTATTTCCGCTGCAAAAGATAATTTGCATCTCGGTAGAGGTAATTGAGCATGCAAAGTACGGAGTCTTGACGGGCAATAATTAGTTTTGCATTGTTACGATCAGGGTGGATTTTCTGGGGGAATATATTTTCGCGCTCTAACACAACTTTTATTTCAGAAAGAAACTGCCGTGAGGCGCAGGTAAAAGAAAGATGTAAATATTGATAACGTCCTTGCTGTATTTTGGAGATAAAAGTGCAACCATCGCCATCGTAAAAGCCACGAATAAAATGCCTAATCAAATGCTGGGGAATTGGGGGAAGACTATATTCTTTCCAACTCTTTCTCTCATGTACACCAAGGTTGTGTAGGTCGTTATAGAGAGTGCCATTACATATTGTTACACTATAAGAATCTGCATCTTTAACATGATAGATGGTGTGCGCTGAACTGAGAAGATTTCTGAATAGTTCAACAAGCCCATAATCTTTTGAGGGGAAATTTAAATACTTTTTGTTGTCGGTTGTGTAGATACAACCATCGCTGAACACTAACCCTAGAGCATAGGCTTGGCCCTCAGACTCCACTTTGTGAAAGAAATTCTCATTTACTTCAAAGGCTCTGCTCTTTAAAGCGCACAAATGACTGCAAAAGACTTTATCTGGATTTTTGTCGGTATAGGGGAAAATTCTCTCACAATAAAGACATGTTTTATCGGAGTGATCATATTTTCTGGTGGCGGTCTGGCGGCAAGCAAGGCTGCAATATTGTCGGCCACGAGTTTCACGAGTTACCGAGAAAGAAGCGCCACACAGAGCACAAACACGTTCATAAGCTTTCTGAGCGCGAGAACTATTGTAGCACTTCCTGCTACAAAAATGGGCTGTTTCGTCACGGTATTCGTGAACCTCGAATAGTTTTCCACAATTTTCGCAGATGCAAGAAACCATGAGGAGCCTCCTATAACCCGAAATCTGCTGCTTCAACTATGCATTTCGGCAGCCCCGTGAGAAAACGCTCAAACAGAAGGTCGTACTTCAGCGGATCAAGGTTGGTAATACGCAATGTATAAGCCGCAATACTTCCTGCACCGGAACCTCTCACGTTCCACCAAATATCGGTTTCTGCCGCGTGACGACACAAGTCCCAAACGATTAAAAAGTAATTATCGAATCCCAAGTCGTGGATGACTTGTAGCTCTAGCTCCACCCGCTCGCGAAGCACGGGATCATTTTGGGCACGTTCGGCTCCGTAGTGCTCCCGTACACCTGTCTCGATTAACTCGCGCAGGTATACCTGTGCATCATTGTAGCCTGGGGGGAGGGGAAATTGAGGAAGGTGATATCCCTTGAAATCCAGGTCCACCTCGCACATCTCGGCGATGCGAAGGGTGTTGCGGAACGACTCGCGGATCAGGTCATCGTCCAGGCCGGAGAAGAGCGCGGCCATCTCGTCGTGGGAGGTGATGTAGTAGGAGCCGTTGGGGGTGAGGCGCATTCGGTTGGGATTGTTGATAAGCTCGTGCGTCTGGATGCAGAGCAGTACATCGTGGGAGGTCGCGTCTTCCTTGCGGACATAATGCACATCGTTCGTCGCGATGAGCCCCACCCCATGCTTGCGCGACCAGTCGAGCAGCACATTGTTGACCGTCTTCAGCTCGGGGATGTCGTGGGGCTGAAGCTCCAGGAAGAAACGGTCGCGTCCAAACACATCCAGATACCACTTGAGCTTCTGGTACGCGGCCTCTTCGCCCTGGTTCACCAGTGTGCGCGGCACCTCCGCCGCGAGGCACCCTGTGGAGGCAATGAGTCCCTCGGAGTGGGCCGCGAGTGTTTCCTTGTCGATGCGGGGCTTGTTGTAGAAGCCCTTGAGTTGCGCATCACTACACAGTTTGAGGAGGTTCTGGTAGCCCACCTGATTCTGCGCCAGCAGCAGCATGTGAAAGCGCTCGCGGTCCAGCTTGGGATCACGATCCTGCATCCGCCGGGAGGCCAGGTATGCCTCCACACCAAGAATAGGCTTGATCTCGTGCTGCTTCGCGGCGCGGTAGAACTCGATAGCTCCAAACATCACACCGTGATCGGTCAGGGCGATGGCGGGCTGATTCAGCTCCTTGGCGCGGAGTACCATGTCCTCAATGCGGCTCATGCCGTCCAGGAGGCTATATTCTGAGTGGCAGTGCAGGTGGCAGAATTGCGACATGGCATTCCCTTGGCGTGAGCGGATAGGAGTTGTTGACCTGGGGCGAAGTATAGAGGTGCAGCACGACTGCTCTGGCAAACGATGGGGGCGAAGTATAGCATAGGGGAGGCGGGGGGAGAATCTGCGGGGGAGACAATTTTTTCTAGTCGCACTTTTCTTCTATAGTCAGAGGCATCTAACTCATCAACCTTACCAAGGTGGTACAGCCCTCATGACTTTAACAAACTCTCCCGCTGTTGATGTCTTTGATTTGGATAAGGTAGTTAGCTCTTTCAAAGAGGCTGTAATCGATAGGGTTCATATTGCATTGGGTCAGCAAATACATGATTACTGGGGCTATTTAGCGCAGCCAGAAGCGGAGCGCAGCAACGATGAGGCCAATGCCGTCGATCTGCAATTCGCTCGCTATGTTTTAGAGTGGCTAGGGTTCATGCCTGCGGATTTGAGCTACAATCTTCCCCAGGGAGGATATAAGGCAAATCGCCCTGATTATATTGTTAGGGGTTCCATAGGTATCGCTTTTATTTGGGAAGACAAAAACAGCGTAACCTCACTGGACCAGGAGCACCTTGTCCAGATGCGCCGATACAGCATTGGTACAGGAGGCTATGCGGTATGGTGTAATATGCGTCGCATCGTTGCGGTGCGTTTTTTATCAAGCGATACTCTTAAGTATGAAACGTTGGTGGATATAGCCATCGAAGGGCTCTTTGGACTTCAGCAAGCTCTGCCGGAATGGCGTGAGGCTCAGGAAAGTAACCTCGCTCTATTCAGGGTGCTTTTTAGCAAGGAGCGTTTTACTAATTTCAAGGCGCTAGCAGATCGCATAGCTATTGATGAGATAACCTTCAAAAATCAGGCAATCTCTATTAACACTATTGATGCAATGGATAGTTTTATTCATGGTAGCCAGCAGTCCCTAAACCATCTTCGGCTGACGGCCCTCTCCAAAATTCGTCAGGTACAACAACGGCAAGCAGAAGAGCAATTACAAGAAACCTCCTTACAACAAGAGTGGGAGAATGCAGCCAGGCAATTCCTTGACCAACTTTCGTTCCCCAATATTAGGCAATCCGTTGCAAGCAAAATTGAAGAACTAACACCATATTTGGGGGAGATAGACGAGAAAGAAATCCATGCGGTTGGTAAAGAGATAGGAAAGACTGGAGGTGGGGCGAGTGGTAAAATCCCTGCAACGCTTGTTCCCTCCTACAACCGTTGGCTAGATAGTGCTCTTCGTATCCATCGAGCTATGTTTGCATTGCGCTTTCACTCTGCCGAACCATTAAGAATTACTGAGGCATACAAAGTATGGAGCGAAAGACAGCGTGATCCAGAGGATATAAAAGAAGAAACATTTGCTGAACAGGTGTCTTATGTCTTTTTTGTGCGACTTCTGCTGGTACGTGTTTTAGAAGATAAGGGTGTAATTCAGCCACGATTGGCGAGTGATGGTGGTTTTAGAGATTGGAAAGAATATGTAGAGACTCATTTTGCAGAATTGAAGGGCATAGGGATCTTAAATGAGAATTACTATAACCTGTTGGCCCGCAAGGCGGGCTATCTTTATCTACATTTTTTTCAGCAGGCGGTGTTCGATTGGTTTATTCCAGATGATTATCTACTTGTTGAAACATTAGAATTTTTATGTCGCTACGACTTCCAACAGGTAAGCAGTGACATCATTGGATTTACCTATGAGACATACATTGATCGTGTGGCTCGCAATCGTAAAGGTCATTTTCTCACTCGGGCTGAGGTTGTCGATTATATGCTTGACCTGCTGGACTATAA
>JACCSL010000925.1 GCA_013812995.1 Ardenticatenales bacterium
GTTACCATGACGATTTTCGACTATGAGTACACCGAGGACGGAGGCGAGAGCAACTCAACCGTTTGCCAGACGGTTCTCCTGTTTGAAAGCAGCCACCTGCACCTACCCTTCTTTAGCATTCGGGGAAAGACCTTCTTCCACTGGCTTACTGGACGCTCCGGCTACGAGGTGGCCAAGTTCCCGCGTCACCGGGATCGCCTCTTTCCGAACATCTATTTTGTCGAAAGAAGAAAGGGGCAAGATATCCAGGCGATTTTTTCTTTGCCCCTTCTCTCCTATTGCGAGCGCCATCGGCTGATCAGCATTGAGGGGGAAGATGGCTGTCTCCTCTTCTACCAGCCCGGTCAGCGGGTAGAGCCTCATGATCTCCCCGGTTTCATTGAGCAGGGGAGGGAGGTGTTGGCCCTCTTTCCATTGGAATAAAAAAGCCGCCCGGTTTGCGCCGGGCGGCTTTTGATTTGTAGAAGTGCTGCTTAGCGGTTGGTGACGCCGCTATCCGCCGGGAGCAGTGCCTCGATGCCGAGCTCGCCGGTGACCACCGGGAAGCTGCTGGCGAAGGAGCGCTCGAACGGCGTGCCATCCGCCGCGGTACCCGTGACGGTCAGGCCAAGCTGGTAGATCCCATTGCCCTGGGGAGCCGCGAGGCCCATCGTGACCTGGTTGGCACCGGTAGCGGCCGCCGCAGAGTGTCGCTCCTGGGTGCGGTTCTTGAGAACCCGGTCGCTGCCCGTCTGGACAGGAGCCATCGTGCCATCAACCCGCAGGCTGCGAACCGCGCTGTTGGCGGTGACCTGGGCATTGAAGTTCCGCGTGGCCTCGGTCACGATCTCCGGGTGGGCCAGCGTCAGCGTGAGGGGGCTTTCCAGATTGGCGACGAGCATGTAGCCTGTGCGGCTCTGGTTGGTCACCCCGCGCAGCTCGACGGTCCACCGACCGCTGGCGGGCGACTTGATGTTGGTCGTGTAGTGGTACGCGCCCTGGAAGAAGCCGTCGTCTGCGCCGGCGGCGGTTGCCGCGAAGCTCTGACCGTTGGGGGCGATGAAGGTCACAGCCAGCTTGTCATTGTTGGAGAGAAGATCGAACGAGAGGTTGGTGACGCCACCCTCAACCGGGAAACTCGTGCGGGCAATCGTGCCTTTCATCTCACCACCACGGAAGATGAAGGGGCTCGTCATCGGGCCAGTGGCCTCGGGCGCGTTTTCCTGTACGAGGGTCTCAACGCTCTCATCGGTGCGGGCGCGCCACAGGGTGCGGGCGGTCGGCTCGATGCGCCACCAGACATCGCCACCCTTGCGGATGTTGTCGTGATTCAAGCTGCTGGAGGTGAAGAGCCGACCGGACTGGCGGGGATGGTGCGAGCTGGAAACCGTTACCACGCCGTCGTTGTCGTCGTAACCCCAGAGGTAGGAGCCACCGAACCACATGGCCTGGCCAAACGAGCCCCAGTGCGTGCCACCCGAGGTGTAGATGCGAACATTGCTGTACTGGCTGCTGGAGTCCGTCACCGAGCGGAAGTAGTTCATGTAACCGGTCTGCATGACGTACGTCCCATCATCCTGCTGGCCGAGCAGCGAGGCGAGCCAACCGCTCCACCAGCTGTAGGCGAGGTCGGCGAGCTGCGAGCCCCGGTGCGGGGAGCTGAGGGTGATAAGCTTCTGGACCTTGGGGGCCGCGCCGTAGTGAACAATGGCGCTGTTGGTGTCAACCCCACCCTTGCTGTGCGCGATGACGTTGACCGAGGTAACACCGTAGTGGGCCATGATGACATCCAGCTGACGGTTCAGCGTCCAGCCGTTGTACCACATGGACATTGCCGGGCCATCCACCTCGTCGTTCAGACTCACGAACGCGGTGCGGTAGCCGGAGTTGTAGGCCAGGTCGTACATCTCGTTGCGACCGTAGTATTCCGTGTCCATCCACCAGTCCTGCGCCTTGCCGTGCAGACCGTGGACGAAAACCAGAACGGGCTTGCTGCTGCTGTTGTAGGGAACGGCACCGACCCAGACGCGGCCCTTCCCAGGACCATTGACTTCGGCAATCAGCGTGGGGCTGGGGGCGTTGGTAGCCGTCTCGGCTGCCTTGACTTGACCGTAAGGAATGAGCACTACTGAAAACAGTAGCGACATCAGGAGGGCGAACAACGTTGCTCGGCGAATCATTCATTGACTCCTATGGCATAGAGGGATGAGTAAAGGGACAAGGACTGAATAATTGATTTGGATGAGACCAAAGTCCTTTGTTTACCTGGGACTAGAATACCGAAGGTCGGAGGGGATTGCAATGGTGTTTGTAACAACAAAGCCCTCTTTCCTTCGTTGAAACCAAACAATCATTTGGTTTTCCTCCTGGATGGTGGTTTGTAAAGCATTGCACGCTTTCCGACCCTGCCCTATACTGCCCGAAAGATAGGACTCTGTCCGCGACCCACGGCTAGAAGCCGTGGGCTTGTTCGCAAGCCCGAGCTGACCACGGCCTAAGCCCTGCGAGGGCTACGTTATCCGGGTCATGACACCTTGGGATGCTTGCCAGTCTCAAGCTCTGTCGTCTAGCGTTAAACCGTCTGAGGGTCTAAGACCGTGCGCTAGACACAACAAGCCAGGATAGCTTTGGCGAGGCACACATTACCCGCG
>JACCSL010000965.1 GCA_013812995.1 Ardenticatenales bacterium
CCCCTCGTTGGCCTGCTGCGCTCCCCCTGGCAACAGGCCACGAGGGTTTTTTGTTCTCCATCTTGCCTGCTCCCCAGCCTGCTGATATTCTCTCCCACTAATTTGAACCCATGACATCATAAAAGGAGCCTATCCTTGAAAGCAATGGTCTATACAGAGCCGGGTGGCCTGGAGGTCATCGAGCCCATCACACTGCCGATGCCGGAGCCAGCACGCGGCGAGGTACGCGTGCGCGTTGTTGCCAGCGCGCTGAACCACCTGGACCTCTGGGTGCGGCGCGGGATGCCGGATATCCCGCCTAGCTTCCCCCATGTTGGCGGCTGCGATATGTCCGGCGTCATCGACGCAGTGGGCGAGGAGGTGCACGGCTGGGCAGTGGGGGATCGCGTGGTCATCAACCCGACGCTCTCCTGCGGGCAATGCGAGTGGTGCCGCCGGGGCGAGGATCCTCTCTGCAATGATTTTGCCATCCTCGGGGAGCACCGCTGGGGCGGCTTTGCAGAATACGTGGTGGTTCCAGCACTCAACCTGGAGCGTGTGCCAGCGCATATCTCGCTGGTCGAGGCAGCGGCAGCCCCGCTGGTCTATGCCACGGCATGGAGAATGCTCATTACGCAGGCGGCGATTCGCCCTGGCGAGACGGTGCTGGTCATCGGCGCGGGGGGCGGCGTCAACTCGGCGGCGATCCAGATCGCGCGGCTGGCGGGCTGCGAGGTGTGGGCCACGACGAGCAGCGCCGAAAAGATGGAAGCCGCGAAAGCCCTCGGAGCTGACTTTGTGCTGAACTATGTTGAGGACGAAGCGTGGGGGCGCACGATCTACCAGCGGAGCGGCAAACGCGGGGTGGATGTGGTGGTAGACAACGTGGGTTCTGCCAGTTGGGCGACCTCGCTCCGCTCCCTGGCGAAAGGCGGGCGGCTCGTGACCGTCGGTGCGACAACGGGACCATTAGCGGAAACAGATATCCGACAGATTTTCTGGAAACAACTCCACCTCATCGGCTCCACCATGTCCACGCGTGGGGAGTTCAGCGCTGTCATGCGGCTGATCTGGCAGGGCAAGCTCCGCCCCGTGATCGACCGGGTGATTCCGCTGGCTGACCTTCGGGCAGGCCATGAGTTGCTAGAGGGTGGAAACCAGTTCGGGAAAATTGTGGTTCAGGTTGGGGAGGAGTAGATAGTGAGAGGCAATCGTGAACAGTAGTCATAACGGTGGCAGCGCCCGCATTCGTATCCGGCAGGCCCAGACATTCGGGTTGGAGGACGGCACGGCTGCGCCTATCCTGGCCGGGATACCATTTCACTCCTCTTGGGTGAACAAAATTCTCCCCCTCCTGCTTCTTGTTGCCACCGCGATTACCCTGTGGGGAGCGACGCAGCATCGAAGCTACCTCAACGATGACACCTACATCACTCTGACCTACGCCCGCTCCCTGGCAGCTGGCGAGGGCTGGCGGTACAACGGGGGCACAGAGGCCCTGGGAACCACAACCCCGCTCTTTGCCCTGGTGGTTGCCGCGCTGAGTTGGCTGTTCCCCTCGATTCCACTGGAATGGTTCGCTGTGGGCTTCAGTACCCTCTGCTGGCTGGGCACCGGCTGGTTCTTTTTTCTTGGTCATCGTGACTTCGGCCTGAATCTGCGCGCCGGGGCGATTCTCGCCCTGGTGGTGCTCCTCCAGGGAGGTTGGCTCTTCGGCTCGCTGGGGATGGAGGCAGCCTTTTTGCTCTTTGGCCTGACCCTCGCGGTCTGGGTGGCAGGGCGCGGCTACTCCCTGCTGGCGGGCCTTGTAGGAGCACTGCTCTTCCTGGTTCGGCCCGAGGGATTGGCCATGGTGCCGCTCGTCGGAGCCTGGATTCTCTGGCACCGTCGCGATGCCCTGCCCCGTTTTGCGACGGGCGCGCTACTGCCCTTATGCTTGTGGGTGAGCTATGCCTGGATGCACTTTAGCAGTATTTTACCCAACAGCGCACTTGCGAAGGTGGGTCAGGGTGCCTTCTGGCCCGGCAAGCCCTTTGTTGAACGCTTATTTGGGGAGTGGCTCCCTGCCCATGCCGCCAACTATGGCTTTTCCCCCACGCTATCGCTGATCTGGCCCCTGAGCCTGCTGGGTCTGCTCTATGTAGGGCGACAGCGGAAGGCGCTACTCCTCTTTGTGGGCTGGGGCGCGGTCTTTTTGGCAGGGTATTATCTTCTGGGGGCACCGGGCTACTGGTGGTATATGATGCCCGTGCTGTTTCTCCTACAGCTCTTCAGCGGGCTCGGGATTATCGCTCTGGTAGAGCAGCCGCAACGAGGAGTAAAGG
>JACCSL010000985.1 GCA_013812995.1 Ardenticatenales bacterium
ACGTTGTAGAGCGTGTCGCGCTCCACGGGGGTGCAGCCAACGGCACGGATGTAGCGCATCAGCTCGCGCCGCGTCATGCCCTGCGCGGTCGTTGCGCCCGCGTCGTGGTATATCTTTTCCTCGATCACCGTCCCGTCGATGTCGTCCGCGCCGAAGCGCAGCGCCACCTGGGCGATGCCGGGCGTCAGCATGATCCAGTAGGCTTTGATGTGGGCGAAGTTGTCCAGCATCAGTCGGGCGATGGCGAGCGTCTTGAGGTCATCCACGCCGGTCGTCCATTCGCGGTCGACCTTCTTGCCCAGCCCGTTGTTCATGGGATGGAAGGCGAGCGGGATGAAGGTCTGGAAGCCGCCGGTCTCGTCCTGAAGCTCGCGCAGGCGAATCATGTGGTCCACGCGGGCCGCCGCATCCTCAATGTGGCCGTAGAGCATCGTGGCGTTGGAGCGCATCCCGAGGTTGTGCGCGATGCGGTGAATCGCCAGCCACTCGTCCGCCGTCGACTTCTCCGGGCAGATGCGGCGGCGAACATGCTCCGCGAAGATTTCCGCGCCGCCGCCGGGCAGCGAGTCCAGTCCCGCCGCGTGCATACTCTCGACGACCTCTTCCCAGCTCTTGTTCTCGAGCTGAGCCAGGTAGTGAATCTCGACAGCGGTCATCCCCTTGAGGTGAATCCAGGGGAACGCCTGCTTGAGCGCGCGGAAGATGCTGTTGTAGTATTCCACGCCCAGTTCCGGGTGCAGTCCGCCGACGATGTGAAACTCGGTCGTGTTCTCGTCCACGTCGGGGCGGACGCGCGCGACGATTTGTTCCGCTGTCCACCAGTAGGCGTCGGCCTCGTTGCCATTGCGGCGGAAGGAGCAGAAGTTGCAGTGGACCGCGCAGATGTTGGTGGGGTTGATGTGGCGATTCTTATTGAAGAAGACCTGCTTGCCGTGCAGCCGCTCGCGCACACGGTTCGCCATCTGCCCGATGGCTACCAGATCATGCGACTCGTAGAGCCGTACCCCCTCCTCACGAGTGAGCCGCTCCCCGCGCGCCACCTTCTCGGCAATATCCGTCAGTCCCTTGCGTTCGATTGTCATGTTTTGCTCCTGGCGGTCCCTGTTACAAAGTTCACAATAGGGGTGATTATAGCATATCTGTGCGGTCATGCGATATATCGCACCGTCGCACAGATACAAAAAGAGCCATCTTGGCGATGGCTCCCAGCGGGCATGGAACGAGGGTTGCTCCTAGCGAAGACCCTTGCGCTGATCTTTCGGCAGGCAGCAGGCTTTGTACTTTTTCTCGCTGCCGCAGTGGCACGCCTCGTTGCGGCCAGGGATGCGCTCAATGGTCACTTCGGGCTCGGCGCTGAAAAACTTCTTGATAGTATTGAACATGGATTTTCCTTGTACGGGGGTTGGGGTAGAGTAGGGCATAGAGTAGGTAAAATCGGCAAAATTGCAAGATTTTTGCTCCATAAGCAGGTAGAAAGGGAAGACGATGCAACTAGGAATGATTGGTCTGGGAAAAATGGGTGCCAACATGGCGGAGCGCCTTGTCCGGCATGGGCACGAGGTGGTGGGCTTCGACCTACAACCGGAGTCGATCCAGGGGTTGGCGGCGGTGGGCGGGAAGGGAGCCGAGAGTCTACCCGATCTGGTGGCGCGGCTGGCGAGCCCCCGCCATCTCTGGATCATGGTGCCTGCGGGGCGGCCCGTCGAGCAGACCATCGAGACGCTGCGACCGCTCCTGGCGGAGGGCGATATCATCATTGATGGCGGCAACTCCAACTACCACGACAGCGTGCGGCGCGGCGAGATGCTCAAAACGTACGGGATCGGCTTCATCGACGCGGGCGTGAGCGGCGGCATCTGGGGGCTGGACAATGGCTACTGTCTGATGGTGGGCGGCGAGCCGGAGGTCGTCAAGCGTGCCGAGCCGATTTTTCGCTGTCTCTCCCCTGAGCATGATCACAAGGAGGTTGGCCCGGAGGTGCATCGCGCGGCAGCGGAGGTCGTGGGACGGATTCCGGGCTATGCCCATGTCGGGCCGGTCGGGGCGGGCCACTACGTGAAGATGATTCACAACGGCATCGAGTATGGCATGATGGAAGCCTATGCCGAGGGCTTCGAGATTCTGGCGAAGAAGCAGGAATTCGCCCTCGACCTGGGGCAAATCTCCAACCTGTGGATGCATGGCTCCGTGGTCCGCTCCTGGCTGCTGGAACTCACCACCCGCGCCTTCGAGAGCGAGGGCAACGCGCTGGAGGACATCGTGGGTTGGGTACCCGACAGTGGGGAGGGGCGCTGGACTGTCGTCGAGGCCATTGACCTGGACGTGCCCGCGCCGGTCATCACGCTTTCCCTCCAGCAGCGCTTCCGCTCGCGCCAGCCGGAATCCTTCGCGGCGAAGCTGCTGGCCGCCATGCGCAACCAGTTCGGCGGGCACGCGGTGAAACGAGCGGATGCATGAGCGAGAACCCTTTACGCGCGGGGCTGCGCCAGCGCCGCACCCCCGACCCCGCCATCCTGGTCATCTTCGGGGCCACGGGCGATCTCACCGAGCGTAAGCTGATTCCGGCGCTCTACCACATGGCCCAGGAGCGCCTTCTGCCCCAGAACCTGGTCATTCTGGGCTTCGCGCGCCGCGACGACTGGGGCGATGAGCCCTTCCGTGAGTACCTGACCAAAGAAGTACAGGCCCATCTGGGCGAGCGCTTCGACCCGCGCCTCTGGGAGAGCTTCGTCCAGCGGCTCTTCTTTACCCCCGGCTCCTTCGGCGATCAGGCGAGCTTCGAGGCGCTGGCGAAGCGTGTGGAAGAACTAGAAACGCAGTTTCACACGGGCGGAAACATGCTTTACTACCTGGCGACGCCACCCAGCTGGTTTGCCCAGATCGCCACGGACCTGGACAAGGTCGGGCTGGCCAATCGAGAGCAGGGCTGGCAGCGGCTCATCGTGGAGAAACCCTTCGGGCACGACCTGGCCTCCGCGCGCGAGCTAAACCGGCAGCTCAACGAGATTTTCCGTGAGGAGGAGATCTATCGCATCGATCATTACCTTGGCAAGGAAACGGTGCAGAACCTGCTCGTGTTCCGCTTCGCGAATGCCATCTGGGAGCCGCTCTGGAACCGCCACCACATCGACCATGTGCAGATCACCGTCTCCGAGAACATCGGCATTGAGGATCGCGCGGGCTATTACGACAAGGCGGGCGCGCTGCGGGATATGGTGCAGAATCATCTCATGCAGCTTTTGACGTTGGTGGCGATGGAGCCACCCGTCGAGTTCTCGGCGGGGCCGGTGCGCGACGAGAAGACCAAGGTGCTGCGCGAGGTTCGTCCGCTGGATGTGGCGCGGGACACCGTGCGCGGCCAGTACGCGGCGGGGAGCGTGGGCGGCAAGGCGGCGAAGGGCTACCTGGAAGAGGAGAATGTCCCCGAAGGCTCAACGCGGGAAACCTTCGTCGCCATCAAGCTCCAGTTGGAAAGCTGGCGCTGGCAGGGCGTACCCTTCTACCTGCGTACCGGCAAGCGGCTGCCCAAGAAAGTCTCGGAGATCGCGATTGTCTTCCGCCAGGCCCCACGCGTGCTCTTTCCTGCCGACCTGACCAGCGACCTGGAGAGCAACGTGCTGGCGCTGCGTATCCAGCCGGATGAGGGTATCTCGCTCACCTTTGGGGCGAAGGTGCCGGGCGCGGGCGGACGTATCCGCAACGTGACGATGGATTTTGATTACGGGGCCAGCTTCGGTGTCGAGTCACCGGAAGCCTACGAGCGACTCCTGCTTGATGCCTTGGTCGGTGATGCGACGCTCTTCACCCGGCGCGACGAGGTTGAGACGGCGTGGGCGCTCTTCGACCCGCTGCTCCAGGCGTGGGAGAGCGCGCCGGAGGTGGCAACGTACGAGGCGGGCACCTGGGGACCCAAGCAGGCCGATGACCTTCTGGCGCAGGATGGGCGGACATGGCGGCGATTGTAAAATGTAAAACGTAAAACGTAACTGCTTCTGACGGAATTTGTGGTATGGAAGATCGGGAAGCGGGCTAGCGGAGCCCTCACCTCGGCCTTCGGCCGCCTCTCTCCCGATTTCGGGAGAGGGGACACGGAGCGCAGCGACGTGGGGGAGAGGGCCACCACGCAGAGCCATGACTCAACCACAAATTCCAGCAGAACCAGAAACGTAATAGTACAATGCTGACGCCTTGAGAGTGCCAGCCGTGCCGGTTACGTTTTACGCAATTATGTTTTACGTTTTGCATCGATAGAAGGAGCAATAGAGAACAGCGATGAGTTTGACGATGGTTGTGCCGAAGCCGTCGCGCGGGATAGCGCTGACGGAAGCCGTGGTAGCGAATCTAATCTGGGCCTCTTCCTTCGTGCTGATCAAACAGGGCCTTGAGTACGCTGGGCCGCTGACTCTGGCGGGGCTGCGCTACTTCCTGGCGTTTCTTCTACTCGTCCCGTTGATGGCGCAGCGCGGGAGCTTCAAGGCATCGTATTCGCCTGCTCTCTGGCTGCGCCTGTTTTTGCTAGGGCTCAGCGCCTATACCGTTGGCAATGGGGCAATGTTCTGGGCGCTGAAAACGCTCCCTGCCACCACGGGCTCCTTCACGATGAGCCTGATGCCCATCCTGGTGGTGGGATTGAGTATCGTCTGGCTGCGTGAGATACCGACCGGTCTACAGCTTCTTGGAATGCTGATCGGGATTGGGGGGAGCCTCTTTTTCTTCTCGCCCGGCGGCCAGACAGCCGACCCCGGCGGACTTCTGATGGCGCTCGTCGCGCTCCTCGGCTTCACCGTCTTCGGTGTGTTGGGCCGCGAGGTGGCGCGCGACCATCAGATGGGCGTGCTGGCCATGACCGCGCTGCCCCTGGCGCTGGGCGGCGGACTCTTGCTGCTCATCGCTCTGTGGGTCGAGGGCGTGCCTCGGATGCCTCTGACAGCGTGGGGCATCGTGCTCTGGTTGGCCGTGGTGAACACCGCCTTCGCCTATGTGGTGTACAATCACTCTCTCCAGGAACTCACCGCGCTGGAAATGACTGTTCTACTGAACCTATCGCCCTTCGCGACCGCCCTGATGGCCTGGTGGCTGCTGGGGGAAACGCTGACGGCGATCCAACTCGTGAGCATGGTCGTCGTGATTGCGGGCGTGATGATGGTTCAACTCTCCACGCCCGCCGCAGCCAAGAAGGAGGCTCCATGATCGAGCAGAGTCGTGCTGATACTCCGCCTCTGGCGGACGCGCAGGAAATCGAGCGGGAGCTACTGCGGCTCTGGCGTTCCGTGGGGGAGTCGGAGAAGCCGATGATGCGGGCGCGGGTGCTCTCCCTGGTCGTGGTGACGGAGGCGGCGCGCGAGAACGAGATGGCAGAGTTGATG
>JACCSL010000990.1 GCA_013812995.1 Ardenticatenales bacterium
ATGCTGAGGTTGACAAGGTCATCGTTGGTGCAGGGAACAATCGACTCCGCATTCTGAATTCCTGCTTCCATCAGCACCTCGGGCCGGGTCGCGTCCGCCACCATGACATGCACGCCCCAGGAGCGCACCTCCTCGATGAGAAGGTTGTCCCGATGCTGCTCGATGACAATCACCTCCTCATTCAAATCCAGAATCCATCGAATCACGCGCGTGCTCACCTGCCCCAAGCCGCAGATAATCGTATGTTCTTTGTAGGTTGATACCATAGCTCTATTCCATAAATCTCGGTTCAGGATACTCTTGCCCAGGCGAATGAGCCCCTGCCCTAGAACAAGAACTCCCGTGATGGGGACCGCAAAAAAGGCGATTCGGGTAATCCACGCGGCGGGAAAGGGCAGCGGGCTCTCAAAGACGAGCATGGCGAAGACCGCGTAGATGGCCTCGCCCCAATCCAACGTTTTTCCCGTCTCGGGGTCGATATAGTTCAGGTACAGATCAATGGTAGAGAAGACAATAGTTACCAGAAAGAGCACCAGCAGCAGGATAAAACTCCCGGAGCCCGACATCTTGAAGAACGCCTGAACGGAGCGCATCGCGAAGCGGAGGCGGGAAAACAGCGTCTTCGGTTTTCGTCCCTGGCGCATGGGCACAATCACATCCAATCCGGCTTTATCAATGTCACCCTAGAGCTAAAGTATAAGAGGTGGCTAACAAGTTTGACAAGGAAGATTTTTTGATGGCATATCAAGGCCAGAATTGTTGGATTTTCCTTTCGCTCCCAGGTACCTAACGAGGTTTTCCCTTGAACACACCACTCCCTCCTGAGTCCGATGCGGAAAAGCTGCGGCGGCGCAACCGGGAACTCTCCATCCTGAACGCCATTGCGGAGGCGCTGAATCGCGAGGTGGACCTGACACGCTCCCTCCAGAGCGCCCTGGCACAGGTCGCTGGGCTGCTGGACCTCCAGACGGGCTGGATATGGCTGCTGAGCGAGGACACCGGCGGCTTCTACCTCGCGGCAGCGCAGAATCTGCCCCCGGCACTGGATCATCACCCGGAGCGCATGGAGGGGTGGTGCTACTGCCTGGACACCTTTGAGGCCGGAGATATGAGTGGCGCGGCGAATGTGAATGTGGTCACCTGCACCCGTCTCAAGGGGCTGGTGGATGGCACCGACGGGCTGCGCTACCACGCCAGCATTCCCCTGTATGCGCATGGCAAAGAGCTTGGGGTGCTCAATGTAGCCAGCGCGGACTGGCGCGGCCTCTCTGAGAATACGCTGCGCCTGCTCCACACCATCGGCGACCTGCTGAGCATCGCCATCGAGCGCGCCCGCCTCTTCGAGCAGAGTACCCAACTTGGCGCGGCGGAGGAGCGCAACCGCCTGGCGCGCGAGATACATGACACCATCGCGCAGGGGCTGGCCGCTACGGTTCTCCAGTTGGAAATCGCCGATGCTCTGCTGGATGCACAGGCAGACCCCGTGCGTGTCCAGCAGGTGATCCAGAAGGCGCTCGCTCTCACGCGGGCCAATATGGAGGAGGCGCGCCGCTCCGTCCTTGACCTGCGCGCCGCCCCGCTGGAGGGGCGCACGCTCGTTGAGGCGCTGGCACTTCTTGTGGGGACGGAGGGGACGGAGGGCGGCTTGGCAACAAGCTTCGAGGTGACGGGGGAAAATCGGCCCTTGCCCGTGCGGGTGGAGGTCGGGCTCTATCGCATCGCGCAGGAGGCGATCACCAATGTGCTCCGCCATGCGGGGGCGACCCGTCTGCTGGTGCGGTTGGTGGTCACGCCCGAGCAGGCTCAGATGAGCATTGAGGATGATGGCTGCGGCTTTGAGGGGGAATCATTGCCCAAGGGTCGCTATGGATTGGTGGGGCTGAACGAGCGTACGAGGCTGCTGGGAGGAACCCTTGAGGTATGCAGTGAGCCTGGGGTGGGGACCAGCCTACACATTTCGGTGCCTCTGGAGGCGAAACTATGAATGAGCCTATTCGGATTGTGGTGGCGGATGACCATCCTGTGGTGCGCGAGGGCCTCGTTGCCATTCTAGAGACCCAGCCCGACTTTCTCATCGTGGGGGAGGCGAGCAACGGGCGGGAGGCCGTCGAGCGAGTCCTGGCACATTCCCCCGATGTGCTCCTGCTGGACCTGGAGATGCCGGAAATGGATGGGGTAGAGGCACTTGAAAAGCTATTCGCCCTCCGCCCTGAGACGCGCGTCATCATCTTCACCGCGTTTGACACGGATGAGCGCATCCTTGGGGCGCTGCGGGCAGGGGCACAGGGCTATCTTTTGAAGGGAGCCCCGCGCAGCGAGGTATTCAAGGCCATTCGCGTGGTGAGCCAGGGTGGCTCGCTGTTGGAGTCTGTGGTCGCGTCCAAGCTCCTTCAGCATATCAGCCGCAAGGCACCCGCCGCCTCAGAGCTGCCCGAGTCCCTGACAGAGCGGGAACGGGACGTTCTGGCGCTGCTGGCACAGGGCAAACCCAACAAAGAAATTGCCAGTGCGCTCGTCATCAGTGAGCGCACCGTCAAATTCCATGTCAGTTCCATTCTGGGCAAGCTGGGGGCGAGCAATCGCACGGAGGCGCTCAAGCTCGCCGCCCAGCAGGGGTTGGTAGACCTGGGCAGCTAGGGGGTGGTAACGGGGCGGTCCGGCATCCTGATATGGTTGGCGATGGAAGCCAACTCGATAAAATCGTCTGCCTGACGACGAAGCTCGTCCGCGATGGTGCTTACAGCGGTCTTGCCGCTGCTGATGACGATGACGCGACAGCCCTGCTTTTGCACGGCCTGCACCAGGGGCAGGAAATCGCCGTCCCCGCTGAAGAGAATCATCGTATCGCAGTGCGGGGCGAGCGTCATCATGTCCACCGCGACCTCGATATCCGTGTTCCCCTTTACCTGACTCTCCAGATGAGGCTCGCCCGCCTCGTCCACCACCTGGCGCACGAATACCCGCGCACTCTTGGTCACCACATGGAAGCCATTGTAGGCTAACCAATCCGTAAGCCGAATCAGCCAGTCTGGTGTCTGTCCACCTTCCAGCAGCGCAGTATAGTAGGCCGCACGCACAAGGGTGCCCTGCGATTTGAAATAGTCCAGTAGTCGCCGATAATCGACGTGCAGGCCCAATTCTCGGATGGTGTGGTAAAAGTTCGAGCCATCGATAAAAAGGGCAAAACGCCCATAGGGCGTAGGGGGCATTGCGCCGTGAGGCATACTAGATCCTTGTCTTTCTAGGAGTGCGATGTGGGCTACAGTACAGGAACGGTTTTTTGTCAAACGTTTGACACAACTCCTGCGCTATATTATAGTCTTCCCCGTGAATCAGGCATTATGTTTCGTACCGGACCGTGTCAGGCTCGTAGCGTTGATTGCTCAACTACCCGACGTGCGCCCGTGTCAAGTAGCGTAGCCGAGTCACATCTTACAAATCTTTGGCTCACTGGTACCGTTAAGTTTTTCAACACCGAGAAGGTCTTCGGCTTTATCTCTCCAGAAGATGGCCAGAAAGATGTCTTCGGCCACTACTCGGCCATTGCCACGGATGGCGGCTTCCGTAACCTCAATGAGGGCGACCGCGTCGAGTTCGAGACGGAGCCCAGTCCGAAGGGGCCTCGCGCCGTCAACGTCGTTAAGATCATCTAGTTGATCGCCTATTCCAAGAGCCTCGTGCTACCTGCACGGGGCTCTTTTTATTTCTCGACAGCGCTCAGAGCCAGTGTTAAGCTACATATTTGGGTAGGTCAAGTTGATTCGATTTTGAGGCATGATAGAGGGGGCTGACAAACAAAAGCGCCTCGGCAGGGGGTACCAAGACGCCAATCAAATATCATTTCAATCAACAACTTAATAATTGCTAGCCAAGCTAACTAATAAGGTAGCACAGAAATTGGGGTATTGCAACCGCCCTAATTTTTCTTTGAATGGCTGAAGGAGCAGATAATGTCGCTAGCCCGTTCCTGCGCCCACTGCCATAGCCCTGCTGTCTCGACCTTGGCATGGCATTGCGGCTGTAGTGGCCCGCTGGAGTATGAGTGGCAGCCTCATTTCGAGCCGGAGCGGATTGACCGTGGATGTTGGTCGCAGTGGCGGTACAGAGCCATACTGCTGCCCGAGGCGCTGCCCGTCCAGCCGCCCGTCAGCCTGGGGGAGGGGATGACACCGTTGGTGCCTTTCGAGGCCGGTGTCTTTCTCAAGCTGGAGTATCTCATGCCAACGGGCTCCTACAAAGATCGCGGAAGTGCAACGCTGCTCACTGTGCTACAGGCCGAGGGTGTGGACGCGCTGGTGGAGGATTCGTCGGGGAACGCGGGGGCCAGCATCGCGGCCTATGCCGGGGCGGCGGGTATCCATGCCACGATCTTCGTGCCAGCCCACGCGGCGGCAGGGAAGAAAGCGCAGATTGCCGCGTTTGGGGCAACGCTTCAGGAAATCGAGGGAGTGCGCCAGGCTGCCAGCGATGCCTGTCAGCGCGCTGCCGAGGAGACGCTCTACGCGAGCCACGCCTGGCACCCGGCCTTCCTGCTGGGGCAGATGAGCGCCGCCTGGGAACTCTGGGAGCAGTCGGAAGGGAAGATGCCCGAGGCGATTCTCTTCCCGGTGGGGCAGGGCGGGATGCTGCTCGGCTACTACCGGGGCTGCCGCGCGCTGCTGGCAGCGGGGCTCATCGAGCGGCTACCACGGTTGATCGCGGTGCAATCCCAGGGCTGTGCGCCGCTGGTGCGTGCCTGGGAGCAGGGGGCCACGCAGGTAGCACCAACCGAGGAGCAGCCAACGATTGCCGAGGGGATTCGCATTGCTGCGCCCGCGCGCGGCGACGAGTTGCTCCGCGCCCTGTACGAGAGCGAGGGCTTTGCCCTCACAGTGGAAGACGCTGCCATTCGCGCGGCGCACCGCACGCTGGCGCGGCGCGGCCTCTTCGTCGAGACGACCAGCGCGGTGCCCCTCGCCGCGCTCCCCGCTGCGCGCCAGCGCCTTGGCCCCGACGCCACCGTGCTGATTCCCTTGAGCGGCAGCGGTCTCAAGGAACAAAAATAATCGACACCAGGAGGAACCATGTTGGGTGCCATTGCAGGTGATATGATCGGGTCGGTCTATGAGAAAAAACCGCTCAAGAGCACAGAATTTCCACTCTTCGTGCCTGAGTCGC
>JACCSL010000994.1 GCA_013812995.1 Ardenticatenales bacterium
GGTTCGCAACGCCCTGCGCCACACCCCGGCGGGCGGCCATGTCACCCTGCGCGCAGCGGCGGGCGGCGATAAGGTTCGCCTGGAGGTAGCGGATAGTGGCAGCGGCATCCCGCCCGAAGATCTACCCCACATCTGGGAGCGCCTCTATCGGGGCGACAAGTCTCGTGCGCAGGATGGCTCCTCCGGGTTGGGGCTCGCGATTGCACGCTCGCTCGTGGAGGCACAGGGGGGAAGCATCTCCGTCACCAGCCAACCGGGGCAAGGTTCCATCTTCACCATCACGATGCCCGCAAGGGTGGCGTCCGAAAGTAGTAGCTGATCATCTCAGCCGGATAATTGTATCGAGTGATAATCTCTGGCGGTAGTGGCAAAGGGTTACTCTCGATATTCAATATCTCTAACTTGGTCAGATGTTGGATTTCGGTTGGTAGCTCGGAGCATCGTCAGACTAACCAACTGCCCAATCTCAGGAGGTAAGTACACAATCTATGCACTGGCCCGAAATGAACTTGAGGAATTCTAAGAGTGTCATTACAAAACTGTGCGTGTACTTCAAGTGCGACGTGGGTGATCTGCTGAGGTTTGAGGACATACCGGAAGAAAGCTAAAGGAGGACCAGTGGTAAATACGACACAAGGGGGTGTCAACATGCTTCCCCAACGATATAACTGCGTTGATATACTTGAACGCAACCTGATCCAGCGCGCGGACAAGGTGGCGCTCTACACCGACGCGCGCTCAATGACTTTCCGCGAGGTCTCCAACGAGGCGAACCGCGTGGGAAATGCGCTGAAGCGGCTAGGCGTGCGCTTTGGGGAATACGTGGGGATTCTCTGCTACGACAGCGCGGAGTGGGTCACCTCGTTCTTCGGCACCGTGAAGATCGGGGCCATCGCCATCGGGCTAAACACGCTGCTCAAGGGGCACGAGTACGAGTACATGCTCGGCGACAGCCGCGCGCGCGTGCTCATCATTCAGGAGCCGCTTCTGGATACCATCGAGGAGGTGCGCGCCAACCTGCCCCACCTGGAGCACATCATCGTGGTCGGGCAGCGCGAGGGCTACGTCTCCTACGAGGAATGGATCGCCGACGAGTCCATCGAGCTACAGGCGGAGAACACACACCGCGACGACTTCTGCTCGCTGAACTACTCCAGCGGCACCACGGGAGAGCCCAAGGGTATCATCCATGCCCACAAGGACTACCCGCTGACCGCTCAGCTCTGGGGAGTCAATGTGCTGGGGCTGCGCGAGTCGGACCGCACCTTTGCCGTCGCCAAGCTCTTCTTTACCTTCGGGACGGGCGGTAACCTGATATTTCCCTGGTACGTCGGCGCGAGTAGCGTCCTCTACGCCGGACCGCCGCGCATTGCCACGAACGTGCTGAGCATCATTGACCGCTTCAAACCTACCATCTTCTACAACGCGCCCACGGGCTACGCCGCCGCGCTGGCCGTGGAGAAGCTCACCGAGCGCTACGAGCTCTCCTCGCTCCGGCTCTGTGTGTCAGCGGGCGAGGCGCTGCCTGCGCCGCTCTGGCACGCGTGGAAGGAAAAAACCGGACTGGACATCATCGACGGCATCGGCTCCACGGAAAACTACCACATTTTCATCTCGAACCGGCCGGGGGATATTCGCCCCGGTAGCAGTGGCAAACCCTTCGAGGGCTATGAGTTGAAGCTGGTGGACTCGGATGGCAACGAGGTGCCGCGCGGCGAGATCGGCAACCTGCTCGTGCGGGGTGAAACGGCCTCGCTCTTCTACCTGCACCAGTACGAGAAGAGCCGCCAGACCTTCCGAGGCGAGTGGCTCTTTACTGGAGATAAGTATCACATCGACGAGGATGGCTATTACTGGCACGCAGGCCGCTCCGACGATATGCTGAAGGTCGGTGGTATCTGGGTCTCGCCCGTGGAGGTAGAGAGCACGCTCATCAGCCACCCGGCGGTGCTGGAATGTGCCGTTGTCGGTCAGGTCGATGAGGCTGACCTGGTCAAGCCCAAAGCCTTCGTCACCCTGCGCGAGGGCCATACCCGCTCCGCCGAGTTGCAGCGCGACCTGATCGAGTACTGCAAGGAAAAGATGGCGGCCTACAAGCGCCCCCGCTGGATTGAGTTTGTCGATGAACTGCCCAAGACCGCGACCGGGAAAATTCAACGCTTCAAGCTGCGTGAGTCGTAGATGAAGTTCGGAGTTCCAGCTTTTGCAGATTAACCAATTGAACTGACAATCGGCGCGTGCGGCCCTCACCCCCACGTCGCTTCGCTC
>JACCSL010001000.1 GCA_013812995.1 Ardenticatenales bacterium
TCTTTACGGCCCTGCTGGGAAATCTACTAAGTCCCTCCCGAGGCCTATTTGTTTTTTCTCCTGTCTTATTATTTTCAATGGTTGGCATACTGGCAAAGTTTCGTAATCGTAAATTCGAGGAGATAGACTACATCTTATCTGGTATCATTGTCGCCCATTGGATTGTGATCTCGTCGTTTAAGCTTTGGTGGGGTGGTCACTCGTTTGGTCCTCGTCTCTTCTCAGATATGCTTCCTTTTTTTGTCTACTTCCTAATCGACTTTGTAATTTATGCTTCTTCCTCTCAAACGCAGAAACGGTTACTCATTGGCTCGTTATTCGTGGCTTCTATCATGATGAGTTTTTTCATCCATTATCGAGGGGCCACAAGTTGGGCAACCTGGGAGTGGAACACCACACCAGGTAGCATCAATGAGCAACAACCAAGGTTATGGGATTGGCAAGATATTCAGTTTTTGCGGGGATTGAGCCAATGAGATACCTGTTCCAGGCGAGGCGGCGATGAGTTTCTACAGGGTTCGGCCCCTCGGGGTTCGGGAGTATCTAGTGGCCTTCGAGGTGCAGCGAGGAGCGGTGGCTCAACCGCGCCAGGGCCGCGACATTCGCGAGGAGTTCACGCTGTGGGATCCGCATGGCCGTCCCCACCAGACCTACCCGGAGCTGCTCATTGAGCGCGCCCTAACGGGCCGCGAGGTAATGCAACTCCAGGCGGAGCACTGGGCCGCGCACAGCGCCGCCACGCGGCGGCTCTTCGGGGCGGCACCGCTGGCAGGCTCCCCGCGCCCCGCTGGCCCGCTCCGGGGCCTCATTGCCTTTCCCATCGCCATGTTCAGTGAGCGCGGGCGCTGGACGCTGACGCACCGGGACGGCCCGCGCTGGCACTTTACGCCACTCCAACTTCGAGAGGGCTCCCCCCACTCCTTTCTCCCCTCAGGCGAGGCCCCATGAGTATCTTCAACGGGACAAGACTCACCAACCAGACCTTCAAGCTTGACGACGAGCGGATGCGGCGCGGCTGGTACAGTGATAAATACTTCGAAAACATCGTGATGATTCTCAGCCGCATCGCGCAGGAAGGGGCGACCCTGGCGGACTTCGGGCTTTCCCGCCATCCAGCGCTCCCAGAGCGGGATCTTTCCTCGGTCGAGGTCGGGAACATCGAGGTCGAGATGCACTTTTACACCCGTCGCCCCTTCGCGGTGGTGGCCGGGGTGGACAAGGCGCTCGCGATGCTGCGCTACGGGGCCGGGTCGTATGAGAATGGCCGCTTCAGGCCCACCTGGGAGCAGCTTCAGGTTGAGGCGGTGCAGGATGGCGCGGTGACGACGTATGACCCCGACTGGCGCTTCATCCAACCCGTGATCCGCGTCTGTGGTCGCTACCGGGATTTTGCGCTGCTGGAGACACCGATGCTCGGCGTGCTGACCCGCACCTCGCGCATCGCGACGAATGTCTATGAGGTGCTCAAGGCCGCGCGCGGCAAGCCCGTGCTCTTCTTCCCGGCCCGCTTCGATGCGCACGAGGTCCAGGCAGCGGACGGCTATGCCTATGATATTGCCGTGAAGCGCTTCGTGCTGGACTACCGCGACGGGCCGCCCACGATGATCTCGACGGACGCGCAGGGCGACTGGTGGGGAGGAGCAGGCGGTGGCACCGTCTCCCATGCCGCCATCGCCGCCTTCCTGGGGCAGACCGAGGTGGCCGTACTCGCCTTCGCGCGCTTCGTCCCCCCGGAGGTGCCCCGCATCGCGCTGGTGGACTACCACAATGGCAGCGTAGACACCGCCGTTCGCGTGGCACGCGCCATGTTCGAGCAGTGGTGGGCCGCCACGCAGCGCGGCGACGAGGACGCGGCGCGCTATCGCCTCTACGCGGTTCGGCTCGACACCTCTATGGCGCTCCGTGACGAGAGCGTGCCCCCGTTGGGCGATAAGGTGCTGGATAATGGCGTCAACCCGCGCCTGGTCTGGAATGTTCGTCAGGCATTGGACGAGGCATGGCGGAGTTGGACTCTATCGGCAGAGGCGGCAGAGGCGGCAGCTCATTTCTGCCACGAGGTCAAGATTGTGGTCAGCGGTGGCTTCAACCCCGCCAAGATTCGTTGGTTCGAGGGGCTGCACGTTCCCGCCGACATCTATGGCATCGGCACGAGCATCCTGACCAACGATGAGCAGACCAACACCGATTTTACGGCGGATATCGTGCGCGTTCGGGTGGATGGGGAGTGGTACGACATCGCGCGGGCAGGTCGCCAGCCGGGCGAGAACCCGGACCTGGAGCCGGTTGACCTAGGCGCGCTCTGAGGGGAAGCGGAAGGGGATACGTCGTAGGATACCATTGGATTCCTTGAACCCGCTGGCGATCTCGCTCAAACTCTGATGCGTTACGGGGTGAATATAAGCCGGAGCGAGTTCGGCCAGCGGAATAGCCACATATCCATATTTCACAATGTCCGGATGGGGAATGGGGCGACCATCAAGCTCGTCGATGGACTCCCCGTAAAGAACAATGTCCAGGTCGATGGGGTGTGGCACGGTTGGGTCGCTGGGGCGGATACGTCCCAGTTGCTGCTCAATTAGCCGAAGCACCTGATGCTTCAAGGCATGGGCAGTCAGGGAGGTTTCGACCAGGGCTGCGCCATTATAAAAGGTATGCTGATCCAGAGAGCCCACGGGAAGGGTTTCATACAGGTCAGAGACGGCAAGCAGTATGCAGTGCTCCCGTAGTAGATCAAGCGCCGCCGGAATCATTTGCTCCTTGTCCATGTTGGAGCCAAGCGAGATAAAAACATAGGCCATCTGGAAGATTACCTTTGCTGGCTGCCTCTGGACAGCTCATCGGGCGTATCCCCCCCACGCACGACCCAGTTGCCCTCTGGGTCTAACTCTCCTAGCCCCATAACTCGGGGGGGCTGCGCGGTGTACCAGCTTTCAAA
>JACCSL010001002.1 GCA_013812995.1 Ardenticatenales bacterium
CTCCCGATATCGGGAGAGGGGACACGGAGCGCAGCGACGTGGGGGAGAGGGCTCGCATGGCACGCTTCCCAATCTTCCATACCACAAATTCCGTCAGAAGCAGGCTTTTTTGTCGACCATCCACCCGCTAGAGACAGGTATGTGCTGTGTTAGTCCAGGTCGAACAACTTTCTCTCGATAGTCCGTGGCGTTTCGCCATCGTTCCCCTGACAGCAAACGATCTCCGCACAGGGTTGGCCCACCATGCAGCACTCGTTGAGATTGATGGAACCACCGTGGTCTGTATGCGGAGCTTTCACGAGGAGGTCGCCGCCGATCTCTTCTTTGCCTCCCACTACAACTGCGACCCCTACGCGCCCCTGGCCTATCTGGAGGCCCCCGTAACGGGCCAGCAGAGTCTCGTCTGGTGGCATCATGCGGAGCGCATGGCGGAGCGTTCGCCCGACGAGTGGGAAGCGGTCCTCCAGATGTTCCGCGCTGCGATGGTGACGCTTCACCCCCAGGGTACCTACCTGCGTATGGTCTTTGCCACCAACGATCCCCAGACCCTCCACACCTCGCTCGCGGCTATCATCGCCGAGGGCGGCGACCACGCCGGGGTTGGCTTTGACTACGAGGCTGGCGAGTCCCACCTGGACATCCTGCACGAGAGCAAGATGCGCCACCGACTGCACGGCGGCTAGCGACACAGCAGCCGCTCATTCCTGGCAGGGTTCAGGGTAGCGTGAGTAGCCAGAGGTTTCGGTCGTGTGTGGAAACGAAAGTAATGGCCTGCCCGTTGGGGGCAACGCGCCAATCGTTGTTGGCTATCTTGAAGGGCGTGGCGGAGGGCTCTGTCAGGGCATAGCTTGCCCCAGAGGCGGCGTTATGCTCCCACAGTTGATGGTTCGCGGCGTTCAGGGAGAAGGGAATAATCAGCAGCCGGTTGCCGTCGCGCCACTGGTAGGCCCCGAAGAGTGCACGATCCAGTTTGCGGTTCACGCTCCCGTCGGTGCGTACCACCCAGAGCCCATTCAGTGCCCCATTCGCGCTGAGCGACACGGTGTAGGCTAGCCACTCCCCGCCAGGCGCGAGCCGCACATCCCGCACCCGGTCCGCGCGGGCGTGGCGAACCGAAACCGTCCGAGTATGCGATTGCCCTGCACCAGCAGAGCGGCCCCAATCACTATCATAGCCGGACATTGTTTAGAAACTGTTTAAGAAGTCGGGTCATTCTCTATTTCCGAATGGACTCCCCCCTTGATACAATCCCCCTAGATTTTCACCTTATAAGCGGAGCAGACACCTCGTGGCAGAGCTACTGGCAGAGCTAAACCCCCAACAGCGGCAGGCCGTCGAAACGATTCATGGTCCCCTCCTGGTCCTGGCCGGGCCGGGCAGCGGCAAGACCAAGGTTCTAACCCACCGCATCGCCTACATTATCCAGCAGGGCATCGACCCCTGGAATATTCTCGCGGTGACTTTCACCAACAAGGCCTCGAAGGAGATGCGCCACCACCTGGACGGGCTGGTGGGCGCACAGGCGCGGGAGGTCATGATGGGCACCTTCCATTCCCTTTGCGCCCGTATCCTGCGCCACCATGCGCAGCACGTTGGCTATGACCGCTCCTTCATCATCTATGACACCGAGGATCAGCGCCGCCTGATCAAGCAGGTGCTGGCCGAGATGAACCTGAGCGACAAGAGCTACAAGCCCGCCGCCGTGCATGGCGTCATCTCACGCGCCAAGAACGATGGGCTTGGCCCCACCCAGTTCCGCCCGGATAGCTACTGGGAGGAGGTCGTTGGGCGTATCTATGAGCAGTACCAGGACAAACTCCAGCGCAACAATGCCCTGGATTTCGACGATTTGCTCCTCCTGACCGCGCGCCTCCTCCGCGAGACGCCTGCTGTGCTTGACTCCTACCGCCGCCGCTGGCAGTACATCCTCGTGGACGAGTTCCAGGACACGAACCTCGTCCAGTATGAGCTGATTCGCCTACTTGCCGAAGGGCACAAAAACATCTTCGTGGTTGGCGATATGGACCAGTGTGTCCCGGCGGGCAGCCTTGTCCTCACCCCGCGCGGCGAGCTTCCCATCGAGCAGATTCGCGAGGGCGATACCGTCATCAGCGGCGCAGGACGCGGTACGACAACGCAGGCCATTGTCCAGAAAGTTCACCAACGTTCCTACGCTGGGAAGATCATTCGAGTAACCTTGCAAAGTGGAAATATTCTGCGCGTGACCCCAAACCACATGTGCTTTGCACGCCTTGGGGTATGCAAAGATGTCCACTATGTCTATCTCATGTATCGAGAGGATAAGGGGTATCGCCTGGGGATTTGTGTAGGGGCGCGCTCAGATGGCCGAACTTTGATGAATGGTCTCCAGGTACGTGTGAACCAAGAACATGCCGATAGAATGTGGATTTTGCGTGTTTGTCCAACCCGTAATGAGGCCACCTACTACGAACAATACTACGCTTTTGAATATGGTATTCCGACGACAATCTTCCATATAGCAGGACGGGGTGAACTACAACTTACACAAGAGAACATCAATCAGCTCTACGCAAGTATTGATACTCGCACTCGCGCTGCAAAACTCATGGAAGACCTGGGCCTATATGTTGAGTATCCTCATTATCGGGCTCAAGTGGTGGGTAGTATTGACCATTCGCATCGAATGGTGGTTCACCTAACAGCCTTCGGCGGAAATGGACCCTCTCTTCAATCGCCCTGGTATCGTCATCGTGTTTGGTTGAACACCAAAGACCGAATTTTAGAACAGCAAGTTATTCATGGAGGGATCGAAACACGCCCCGGCAGCCGAGGGACATGGCGAGTCGAACGTATCTATAAGGAGTTTGAGCGAACTCTGTTACTCGCCGAACAGATTGCCAAGGCAGCAGGTGGCGCAGAGATCGTGCGATGGGCTACTTTTACGAAGGGTGACAAGTTTGCTTTCACGCCTGCGGCGCATCTACGCCCTACGATGGTCGTACCGAGGTGGGAAGATGGACAAATTGTAGATGATGAAATCATCGCGGTAGAGGATAGGGATTACAGCGGTCCCATCTATGATTTAGATGTGGTTGATTTACATAACTACATCGTTGAGGGAATCGTTGTTCATAACTCCGTGTATGGCTGGAGGGGAGCAGATTACCGCAATATCCTCAAATTCGAGGAGACCTTCCCGGAGGCCAAGACCATCGCCCTGGAGCAAAACTACCGTTCTACACAGACTATCCTCGACGCGGCCTCCGCGCTCATCCGGCGCAACCGGCAGCGCAAGGACAAGGGGCTCTGGAGCGACCTGGGTCCGGGGAACCCCATCATCCTCTTCGAGGCGTACGACGAGCGCGAGGAGGCGCAGTTCATCACCCGCGAGATTCAGCGCCTCAAGCGGCGCGATGGCTACGACAACCGCGACTTCGCCATCCTCTACCGCATGAACGCCCAGTCGCGGGCACTCGAAGAGGCGTTCGTGCGCAGCAGCATGAAGTACGTCATCGTCGGCGGCACGCGCTTCTACGAGCGGCGCGAGGTCAAGGACGTGCTGGCCTACCTGCGCCTCCTGCACAACCCCTCCGATAGTGTCTCGCTGGAGCGCATCATCAACGTGCCAACACGCGGCATCGGGGACAAGAGCGTGGAGCAGCTCATCCGGTGGGCGGGAGAGATGGGAATGTCCGCCTTCCGCGCCCTGGAAACGCTGGAGAAGGGCGATAGCAAGAAAGAAGAACTATCGACGCTGCTACCGCAGGTACCGCCCCCCTTCAGCGGGCGAATCCAGAGCGCCCTGCTGGGCTTCTATCGCATCATGCAGCCTATCCTGGAGTCCCTGGAGACGATGAACCTGCCCATGCTTGTCGGTGAGGTCGTGCAGCGCACGCAGTACGAGGCATACCTCCGCGATGGATCGCCCGAGGGCGAGGAGCACTGGTCCAACGTCATCGAGCTTCAGAACGTCGCCGCCCAGTACGAGAACCTGGAGACGCGCGAGGCGCTGGCCGAGTTTCTCGAAAATGTCGCCCTGGTCAGCGATGCCGACAATGTTCCGGACAACGAGTTCGACTCTGTCACGCTGATGACGCTGCACACGGCGAAGGGGCTGGAGTACCCCGTCGTCTTCATCCCTGGCCTGGACGAGAACGTGCTGCCGCACAGCCGCGCTCAGGAAAACCAGGAGGAGATGGAGGAGGAGCGCCGGCTGGCCTACGTCGGCGTCACGCGCGCCAAGCAGCGGCTCTACCTGATTCATACCTTCCGGCGCACGACCTGGGGGCGGAGCGAGGTTTCTTCTCCCTCGCGCTTCCTGGGGGAGCTACCCAAGGAGGCATGGGAGCGTTCAACGGAGCGTTCCATGCGCCCCGCAGGCGAGCAGCGCGCCACCTCGGAGCGGAGCCCGGCGCGCACCCCACAAGCCTCTCGCAAGCGCACCGACGTGGAAGAGTCCCCCTCGCCGTGGAGCACCCGCCGCGTGGAGCCCGAAAAAAGCGAGCGAGCCAAAGCGAAGCCGGGCGCTACCACGACCTTCAAGGCCGGGGACCAGGTGCGACATGCCAAATTCGGCGTGGGCATTGTTCTTAGCTGCACGCCCGCTGGCGCGGATGAGGAAGTCACCGTCGCCTTCCCCGGCGATACACCGAAAAAGTTGCTGGCCTCATTTGCGCACCTCGAGAAGGTATCATAGTCTTAGATTTGTCGTTCGACCCCTTAACCTGCACCACCGACTTGCCCTGATCTGAAAGGTATAGAAGATGGGTGATGCTCCAGTCGCCGAGCAAATCTTTAGTGGTGTACCGGGCCTCGATATTGTCTTGCAGGGTGGATTTTTGCGCGGCGGCCTCTACCTGCTGGCGGGAGCCCCCGGTACCGGGAAGACGATTCTGGGTAACCAACTAGCCTTCTCTCAGGTAGCGGGCGGGGGGAAGGTGGTCTATGTCACCCTGCTGGTCGAGGCCCATCATCGGATGCTCGTCCACCTCCAATCTTTTCGCTTCTTCGACCCCATCATGCTAACGGACCGAATTTACTATGTTAGTGGCTACCACGCGCTAGAGCAGGAGGGCTTTCGGGGGCTGCTGCAGCTGCTCCGCAAAACGGTCCACGATTACCAGGCCACGATTCTGGTGATTGACGGTCTTGAAACGGCCCAGGCGTATGCGGATTCCGAGCTAGCCTTCAAACGGCTTCTCCACGAGTTGCATATCGCGATGGAATCCAATGACTGTACCACCTTTCTCCTGAGCAATGATGATCGTCTCCATCCTGCCCATGCCATCGTGGATGGCTTGATTCTCATGACGGATACTCTCATTGGCCCGCGCGCCGTGCGAGAGATCGAGATTCGCAAGTTTCGCGGGCGCGCCCATTTACGGGGCCGCCATCTTGCCGAGATCGGGGACGAGGGCTACATTGTTCACCCTCGGACGGAGGCTCTGCATAGTCGCCCCCGGCAGGACGCTGCGATGCCGCGTGTGCCAGTGAACTTTGGCGTTCCCAGTATGGACAAGATGCTGAACGGCAGCTTTCTCTCTGAGTCCATCACCATATTGCTTGGGGCTCCAGGGGCAGGCAAGACGCTCCTGGGACTATCCTTTCTGACGGAAGGAGCCAGGCAGGGCGAGCAAGGACTGTACTTCGGCTTCTACGAGACGGAGATCCGCCTGAAAGAGAAGGCAGATCGACTGGGGCTTGACTTTAGGCAACATATAGAGGATGGGAAAATTGATGTCTGCTGGCAATCTGCCCCGGAGGACACCCTGGATGAGCTGGCCCAGCGGCTGCTTGAGGCGGTTCGACAGCACTCCGTTCGCCGACTGTTCATTGATGGCTATGATGGATTACAGCGGGCAGCCATCTACCCTGAGCGCATGGGGCGCTTCTTCAATGCCCTGACGAACGAGTTGCGCTCGCAAAATGTCACAACGCTACTCTCTGTACCCATCGAGCAGATGTTTGGGCCTGTGGAGACGCCCAAGGGGCACTTGTTGGAGCTTGTGGATAATATGATCCTGCTTCGATATGTCGAGCTCCAATCCCAGCTCTATCGCTACGTCTCGATTTTGAAGGGGAGGGAGGGCCTCTATGACCGCTCCATTCGGGAATTCACCATCACTGAGCAAGGAATAGATGTTTCCCAGACGTTCGAGAGAGGCTTCTCCTCTCCGCCCCTTGAACGTCACCCTGACGTAGAGGATGCATGAAAACAATACTCATCGTTGAGGATGAATACGCCATTGCCCAGATGTTGAGCGAGGTGCTGGATGAAGAAGGCTACCGCGTCGTGACCGCCGCCAATGGTCGCGAGGGACTGGAGTGCCTGGCAAGGGAGCGCCCTGATTTGATCCTCTGTGATGTGATGATGCCTGTGATGGATGGGCGGGAGCTGTATCGCCAGGTACGCATGATCCCGCAGTACAATTCTATTCCCTTTGTTCTGATGAGCGCCGTTCCCAAACTTCTATCGGAGGGGGACAGCTACGATGCTTTCCTCAGCAAGCCCCTCAATCTGGACCACCTGATAGATACGATCTGGCCTCTCATCAACCGCTAGAGATCGTTTGAACAAAAGATAGCAAGAAACAATCGAATCCTCCGAAAGAGGTGCTCGATTTCAGGAGCAGGAGGCTTTCTGTGAAAAAACTGCGTGTAGGCGTGATCGGGGTGGGGGCCATTGCCACGGATGAGATCCATGGACATATCCCGAACTATCTTCAGATTCCCGATGTGGAACTCGTGGCGATCAGCGATGTGAATGGGCGCAGGGCTCAGCACATCGCTGATCGCTTCGGGATTCCCCAGGTGTACACCCATTACCGTGACATGCTCGCGCATACCGAGGTGGACGCGGTCAGTATTGCTGTTCCCAATTATCTTCATGCCACCATTGCTATTGGCTGCCTGGAGTTGGGGGTCAGCGTCCTTGTGGAAAAGCCGATGGCGCTTACCGCGCATGGTGCCCACAAGATGATTCAGGCGGCGAAGAAAAGCGGAAAGACCCTCTTTGTGGGGATGAATAACCGCTTCCGGGATGACACCCGCGCTCTCAAGTTGATGGTGCAGCAGGGAGCACTCGGCGACGTCTACTACGCCAAGGCCGGCTGGTTGCGCCGCGTGGGGGCCTCAACGACGAGCTCCTGGTTCACCTCCAAGGCGCAGGCCGGGGGTGGCCCCCTGTGGGACACTGGGCTCGTCATGCTCGATCTCTCGCTGTGGATGCTGGGTTTTCCCAGAGTGCGCTCGGTCTCGGGTACGATTCACTGTCCGCTCCACCTAGACCAGGAAGAGCGCATGGCGCTCAGCCCCTTCGAGGATCTTCCCTATCCCATTGAGGACTCGGCGACTGCGCTGATCCGCTTCCATGACCTGGACACCGCGCTGCTGCTGGAGGTCTCGACCCTCAGTATGTTGGGGATCAGTGATGACATTTATCTGCGGCTGGATGGAACGGGGGGCGGGGCCGAACTGCATAACCCGGAGGCGCGACCAGCGGATGTGCTGCGAATCCACGGGGAATTGTTTGGCACGAAGATGGAATTTGCGCCCGTCCTGCCCGAGAGCAGTATCCCCTCTCACCGTCGCGAGTTGCAGCACTTTGTGGATGTATGTCTGGGGCGCGAGGCTCCGCTCATCACGCCGGAGCAGGGCTTTGCGGGCGTCCAGGTGATCGAGGCCATCTATCGTAGCGCCGAGCTCGGCAGCGCCGTTGATCTGCCCTCCACGATGGACGAGGAGCCAACCCCGGCTGCCCCAACGCCCAGCGTCGCGATAGAAGCAGAACAGCCGATTCCAAAAGGAGCTTTAGATGCCTAGTGAGCGGATGAACGAGCGGTTACAACGGTTAGCAGCCTATCTGGGGGGACATCCGCAGGGGGATAGACGCGATCAGCTTCTCAAGCAGGAGGTGCTTGCCATCTTGAAGCATCTTCCCAGAGAGAGCGCGGTGGACCAGGAAGTGATCCTGGAGCAGATTCGAGCCTACGGCTTGGGCCAGATGCTGGAGTAACGCCTTTTGAAGAAAACAGCCCCGACGATAACCCGTCGGGGCTGTTTTCGTTTTAGCCTGGAGAAAGCGGGCTTTAAAAGCTTTTTCGGTCGGGACCCTCTTCCAGCTTGGGGGTCTCATCCTTGCCGGTATGCACTTCATGCTTGAACTCGCGGATGCCACGGCCCAGTGCACCCCCAACGTCGCCCAATTTTCCCACTCCAAAGACAAGCACCAGAATCACAGCGATGATAAGCAGTTCGGGTAGGCCCAGTGTAGGCATGGAAAGTCTCCTTAATAGTACAGTGAGTGATTTTATGAACGTAGTGTAGCACAAAAGCGCTCAAGTTTCTGCTTCGTTGCTATCTAACCCATAGCAACCTTGAGGCCATTGCACAGGTACCTAGCCGAAGCGCTCCTCGGTCCAGGGGTTGCCGTGGTTGTGGTAGCCGTACTGCTCCCAGAAGCCGCGCCGATCCTGCGGGAGAAACTCGAAGCCGCTCACCCACTTGGCGCTCTTCCAGAAGTAAAGCTCGGGCACGACGAGGCGCAAGGGCCAACCGTGCTCGGCGGTCAGCGGCTCCCCGCTGTGGGTGTGCGCGAGCTGGTTGCGCTCATGCAGGTTCTGTTGAAGTGGCAGGTTCGTGGTGTTGGCGCGATTGTGTTGCATCATCTTGTAGTTTTACTACGTCTGTTTGTTGAAG
>JACCSL010000018.1 GCA_013812995.1 Ardenticatenales bacterium
CACGAGTGGGACACCAACCACAGCCATCTCTTTGTTCCCAACGAGGCGGGCCCCTACGAACTGGAAATCGAGATGTCGGAGGCGACCGTCAGTAGCCTACGCCTGATCGTGACGGTCAAACAGGGCGTCTGGCTCAGTCGCTACTTTATTATATTTGCTGTGCTCGCGGCCCTGATGACCTACTTCTTCTACGCGGCTGGCCGGGGGCTTTCTTTCCCTGACATGATGGAAGAGCTGGAGGACGATTAACGATGTCAAAATGGATCGCTGGCTTTGCGCTTGGCGCGTTGCTGCTCAGTCAGGTGGCGGTGGGGTGGGCCTCCTGGCGAGGGCTGGGTATTCAAAATCTCGGGCCGAATCAATCCTCGATTCGTGCTGGCAGCCTGTTCGGGCCGCGCGTGAGCGGGGGCGGGCCGGGCTCAGGCAAATAAACTCCCACTTGAAAGGACTGTCATGATACGAAAACTCTATGCCCTCGCAGTGGCGCTGGTTATATCCCTGCCTGCCACTGCGGCCTTCGCCCAGGACCCCTCAGCCAATGATCTCTCGCCCTGGCCGCTGCTCTCCTCACTGATCTACGGCATCATCGGAATCCTGATCTATGTTCTGGGCTACCTCGTTTTTGACCGGATGATGCAGCTCAACCTGCGGCGTGAGCTGGTCGAGGATCAGAATCAGGCCCTTGGCATCATGCTGGCCGGTCTCTTCATCGGTCTTGCCATTGTGATCGCCGCCGCAATCAACTAACCTAGCCCTAGAAAACGTTGTCTCACTCCATGCCCCTATCCTCGCGCCAGTCTACCCTGCTTCTTTTCTCGGTTTTCGTCATCGCCATCTGCGGGCTGATCTATGAACTGATCATCGGCACCCTCTCCTCGTACCTCTTCGGCAATAGCGTGGTTTACTTTTCGCTCACGATTGGTCTCTTTATGAGTGCGATGGGCGTAGGCTCATACGCCTCGCGGTGGATCACACGCTCGCTGTTGGGGTGGTTTATCCTGCTGGAGATTGCTATCGGGCTGGCCGGGGGCGTGTCGGCGGCGCTGCTGTACGCGGTCTTTGCCACCACTCCCTACTATCATATCGCGATGGTCCTGCTGACTTTTCTCGTCGGGGGGATGGTTGGGATGGAGATTCCGATTCTCACGCGGCTCAGCAGCAGCAGTGAGGAGTCGATCAAGGATGCGCTCGCCAACGTGCTTGCGTTCGACTACCTGGGGGCGCTGATCGCCTCGGTGCTTTTCCCGCTGCTCCTCCTCCCGGAGCTGGGGGTGCTCAAAACCGCCTTCGTCACGGGGCTGCTCAACATGGCTGTCGTCTTCCTGAATCTCCACACCTTTCGCGACCGGCTACGTCAGTGGCGGCAATTGCTCGGTGTAAGTGTGACGGTGACTCTGCTGCTGCTGGCGGGAACCGCCTGGTCCTTCCAGCTCACCTCCTTCTTCGAGATGCAGCTCTACGAGGACGCCATCATCTACACGCAGCAGACGCGCTACCAGCGCATTGTGATGACACGCTGGGGGGAGGACGTTCGCCTCTTCCTCGATGGGAATCTCCAGTTCAGCACGCGGGACGAGTACCGCTACCATGAGCCGTTGGTCCATCCTGCGCTCTCGCTCACGCGCTCGCGGGAGTCTATTCTCATTCTAGGTGGGGGGGATGGCCTGGCTGTCCGAGAGATTCTGAAGTATGAGGATGTCCAGCCAATCGAGTTGGTGGACATTGACCCGGCGATGACGGAGCTGGCAAACAGCCATCCCGTCATCCTGGCCGCCAACGAGGGAGCCCTGATGGACCCTCGCGTGGAGCTGGTCCACCAGGATGCCTTCAAGTATCTGGAAGAGGGCGCGGAACAGTTCGGGGTGATTATCATCGACCTGCCGGACCCGAACAACGAGAGTCTGGGCAAACTGTACACCCGCGAGTTCTACAAGATGGTGCGCCGTCACCTGGCGGGGGGCGGCGTCGTGGCAGTGCAGGCCACCTCACCCTACTTTGCGCGCGAGACCTTCTGGTGCATCGTTCACACAGCGGCGGACGCGGGATTCCAGACCTGGCCCTATCACACTTACATTCCCTCATTCGGCGATTGGGGCTTCTTCCTGGCAACCGCGCACCCGATTGAGCCGGAAGCCTTTACGGTCCAGGTGCCGATGCGCTACCTCACGCCCGAGGTGCTCGCCGGAAGCTTCATCTTCGACAGCGACACGAGCGAGGTCGAAACCAAGATTAACACCCTGGATAGCCAGGTGGTGCTACGATATTACGAAAAGGGTTGGAAGCAGTGGGGAGATTGAGTCGATGAGTCGGTTGCATCTTCTCTATGATGTCTGGATGGAGGACAGGGAGTTGCTGAAGTGGGTTGCGCCCTGGCCCGCCCTCCTCCGCCACGCTGCCCAGCAGAGCGGTGCGACGGTCCTGGCCGAGCAGTTCCATCAATTCGAGCCGCACGGCGTGACGGGCGTTTTGCTGCTCTCGGAATCGCACATCAGCGTTCACACCTGGCCGGAGGAAGGGCTCGCCGTGCTGGACCTCTTCACCTGCGGCAGCGCCGACATGGCGCGCGTTGTTGGCTGGCTACGCGAGCAACTTTGCCCCTACCAGGAGTCTCTTACCACGGTGGAGCGGGGGCGTACTACCTAACAGTTAGCTTATCAAAGAAACTTCTCGATATCTACATAACTTCTGCATAATTGCCTGGTACACTGGCACTAAATATGCACTATTCACAAGCCCACATCGTACGAGATGCCTCAGCAGAGGGCGGGCCATTCTGCTAAAAGGGAGAGAACCATGGAGCTAAACTATCACGAGGCACTCACCCGGCCTATACTGGCCGCACATGGGTTCGGTCTTGGGGCGCAGGCCGTTGTCATCGCCGGAAACTGGGCCACTGATATCTGGACGCTTGGCCCGCTGGCCTCCACGGCCCAGGGTCGCGCTGTGTCTCGATTTCACTTTCTGAATCTGTCCACGCCGGAGGAAATCGCTGCCCAATGGATATGGCTGGAAGCCCACGCAGCGCAGACGCTTGCCCAGCTACCATCCACCTACATCGCCCTGCGCGAGCTTGGACAGATGTTGCATTGCGTACAGGATTTCTACGCCCACACCAACTGGGTTGAATTGAATCTGGCAGCGGGGGCCACTACCGTTCCGCTTTGGGAGGAAGGCCCCGTGGCGGGTGTCTCGCTGGACGGGTTGCTCAGTGCCTACTACCCTGACAGGGCTGCCCCGCGCCGCGAGGTCGAGCATCATCGGCTGCACAAGGATCATCCCTGGTGCGCCGCCGGACCCAAGACATTCGATGCCGCGCTGGACGCGGCGCACCGGGCGACAGAGCTGTGGTTGCCACGCTTCGTGAGGCACATGCCGACGCCCATGCGCGCGCAGGTCTCGCGCCTGCCCCGCTTCATGTATGAATCCTTCGTGCTCGCGAGCGTTGGCTGGATTGATCGCCTTGGCCTGCCGCGCTGGATCGGCGGAGGACCCGCCCCCTGGAGCAACCCAACATCCAGTTTGTGATTTGCGGCGGGGTTTTCCCCCTGCTATACTCGCCAGCCGTACCAACCAAATAGTTTGTCCCCACCTTCGCAGGGAAGTCCGGTGTGGCCTTTATCAAGGCGAGCCCGGCGCTGTCGCGCAACTGTGAGCCACGCAAGTGGTGAGCCAGATACCAGGGGGTGGGTATCCTGTCAGCCCTTCGCGTCAAAGGGTATGGAGTCGGCCAGGATCAAACCCGGAAGCCTCCCTACTCACGAAGGGGAGGCTTTTTTTATTCTGTTACCACAGGAGTTTGCCATGAAACAGAGAGTTTCAATTCTATTCGCGCTCTTTCTGCTCCTCGTCACGGCCCTGCCCGGCCTGGCCAAGGGCGATGTCAGGGCTGCCACGGCGTGGCTCAAGAGCCAGGTTCGGGCCGATGGTGGCTTCAGCGACGGGTTCAGCGATGCGAGCGGCGTGGGTCCAACGGTCGAGGTCGTCTTAGCGGCGGTGGCGACGGACGAGGATATTTCCAAGTGGGGCAGCGAGAAATCCCCGCTGGATTACCTGGCCAGCAACGCGGCCAGCGCCACTACGACGGGCCTGCTCGCCAAGTTGATTTTAACTGCCAAGGCCACCGGGCAGGACCCCAGGAATTTTGGCGGCGTCAACCTCGTGGAGCGACTCCAGGCCCAGTACGATAGCAGCACCGGACTGTACAAGGGAGTACTGACAGAACATGCCTATGCTATGCTGGCACTCAAGCAGGCGGGCGAAACGATTCCCCCCAAGGCTGCTGAGGCGCTGATCGGGTTCCAGGATGATGCGGGCGGCTGGAGCTTCGATGGGACGGGCCAGGCGGACACCAATACCACTGCGCTCGCCATCCAGGCGCTCGTCGCCGCCAGGGAGGGACCCGCTGGCGTGCCTATCAGCAAGGCGCTGACCTTCCTGAAGACGCAGCAGAACACCGACGGCGGTTTTGCCTACCAAATGCCCAGCGAGTTTGGCACCGAGTCGGACGCCAATAGCACCGCCTGGGTGATTCAGGGGCTGATAGCGGCCAACCAGAAGCTGGATGACTGGAAGAGTCCTCAAGAGTACCTGGGCTCGCTCCAGACAGAAGAGGGTGCCTTCCTGTGGAAATCAGAGGTGGAGGGCGCGAATTTCCTGGCGACAGCCCAGGCCCTGCCCGCGCTCCAGGGCGTCACGCTGGTCACGCTGCCGACGGTGCTGGCCAGCAAGGCCCCTGCGCCAATGGCTCCCGCCGTAACCGCGCCTGCAGCAGGCAACGCAGCCACCCCCGGCGCACTCCCAACCGCAGGCAGCGACAGCTCGCCCTGGGGCGCGCTGACGGCGCTAGGCCTGCTGCTGCTGCTCCTCGGCGGCGGCGGGCTGCTGCGCCGAACCGCGCGCTAGTCAATGGGAACGGGGCGGCCTCGCAAGGCCGCCCCACCCAGGATGGATGATAAAGAGTGGCCCCCAAACATCTCAGACATGACAATCGTTGTACTCGACACACCCGCCCGGCCCTAAAGCGGCCAAAGAGAATGTTGGAGTTACTGAGTGGTCATTTTTTAGTGATATTCCTACTCCTGCTCGTCATTCCCCTCAGCGTGCGGGCGCAGGGTCCCAACCGGGCGGGGCTTGTGATCCAGTATGGCGACGGGCAAATCGAGACGGCCTGTGTCTCCTTTGAAGAGGCGGAGATTTCGGGCTTTGAGTTACTACAGCGCTCCGGGCTGCCCATGACGTACGATGCACAGGCAGGCACCCTCGTCTGCTCCATTGGCAATGAGGGGTGTTTCTTTCCAACCGATGGCTGTTTATGCCAGTGTTCCGGGGTGGGAACCTGCATCTACTGGTCCTATCACTTTCTGGACGAAGGCAGAACGTGGCAATACAGCCAACTGGGCGCGGCGGCCACCAAGGTTCGGCCCGGCCAGGTCAATGGCTGGCGCTGGGGCGTGGGCGGCGCTAACTCGGCCCCGCCGCCAGGCGATATTACCTTCGAGCGTATCTGTTCCGCCCCGGCACCTGTTCCAGCCACGGCGACAGCCGCGCCGCCGCCCCCGACCCTGGCTTCTACCGCGACGCTTCCGCTGCCAGCCGCCACGCAAGCAGCCGTTCTGGCAACCAGCAGCCCTGTGGCTGCACCCACCCAACCCGCCCCCACGAAACCCTCTACCCTTTCAACCTCTCCGACCCCTGTATCACCAACGGCTTCCGTGACAGCGACACGCACCGAGATGGCGCTGGCCATGACAACGATCCCTGCTGAGCCCACCAAGATTCCCGACGTGCTTCCCACGGCTGTAACAGCGCAGACTACCAGTGCTTCACCAACGCCCTATCTGATTTTTGCCCTGATGGTGCTGGTCCTGGGAGGGGGCGTGCTGTGGGCGAGACGAGGATAGCCGAGGCGCATACGTCGTTCCATCCCTGCGCGTGGCTGCTCTGGGTGGGCGCAGCACTCACCGTGGGGTTGGTAACCCAGAATCCCCTCTATCTCACGCTGCTTCTACTGGTGGTGCTTCTGGTCGGGGAAAGTGTGAGGCGGGGCAAACGGTCCGCCTCCTCACCGCTCCGATGGGTGTGGGCGATTCCCTTTTTCACGATGATTGTAAATGGGTTGACTATCCACATTGGCGAAACGATGCTTTTTCGCCTGCCGCCCTGGCTTCCCGTGTTTGGCGGCGAGATCACGCTGGAGGCGCTGCTATTTGGCTTTCTCTCCGGGTACAGTCTGATGCTGTTGCTGCTGATTTTCGCCACCTTCAACGAGGCGGCGGACTATGCCGCGCTGCTGCGCCTCGTACCAGGCTTTCTTTTCCAGGCGGGCCTGGTGACGAGCATTGCTCTGGCCTTCGTGCCGCAGACGATGCAGGCCCTGGAAGAAATCCGCGAGGCGCAGATGATTCGCGGCCATCGCTTCCGGGGGTGGCGCGATCTCCCGCCGCTCTTCCTGCCGCTCCTCACGATGGGGCTGGAACGCTCCATCCAGCTGGCGGAGGCGATGGAAAGTCGCGGTTTTGGGGGCATCGAGCGGGGCAAGGGACGAAGCGGGGCACAGGCGCTGCGCTATCGGTTGCTGCTACTTGGCGGGCTGCTCACGCTGGTGGTGGCGATCTCACTGCTGCTTTTTTCGACGCTTCGACTCTGGGGCTTCGGGCTGCTAAGTCTGGGGTTGGTGATGCTGGGCTTTGCGCTGTGGCGTATGGGGCGACGGGTCAGGCGCAGCCGCTACCGCGCCCAGCCCTGGCAGCGCCGCGACATCGTCCTGGCCCTGACAGCGGGCGGGCTGCTGGGTGGCATCCTACTGGCAAGCAATTTTGAGCCAGGGCTATTTCTGTTCTACCCTTATCCTCGCGCAACGCTGCCTCCCTTCGAGCCACTGGTGGGGGGAGTCATCTTGCTCTTGCTCATTCCGCTTTTCCTCGCCCCACGGCGAGAGCCAATCCCCGTTATCGAAAGGACCAGCCACGATGGCATCATCTGACCAAACCCCCATTGAAATCACTCACATCTCACCACAGACGCTCCATGAGCAACTCCAGGCAGGCGACGAGGCGGTTCTGCTGGACGTTCGTATGCCCTGGGACCACGAGGCACAGCACCCGGCAGGGGCGATCTCCCTGCCCCTCAATGAACTCCCGCAGCGGATAGCGGAGCTGGACCCAACGAAGCGCTATGTCCTCTCCTGCTACCACGGCTATTCCAGCCAGGACGGCGTGGCCTTCCTGATGCAGCAGGGCTTCGAGCGCGTGGAGAATCTGGAGGGCGGCTTCAGTGGGTGGGCCGTGGCGGGCTTGCCGGTCGCGGGAAAACACACGGGCTGATTCCCTCTATGTCCCCCATCCTGCGCTTTGACCATGTTTCTTACAGCTACCCGCTCCGCGAGCAACCCGCGCTGCTGAACTTCTCGTTGGAGGTCGAGGCGGGCGAGATTCTGCTCGTGGTAGGGGAAAGCGGCGCGGGCAAGAGCACCTTCCTGCGCGCCATCAACGGGCTGGTGCCGCACTTCTACGGGGGCTGCTTCAGCGGTCAGGTCACGGTCAATGGCCTGGACACCCGCGAGGTAGAGCCGCGCGACCTCAGCGCGCATGTCGGCTTTGTCTTCCAGGATCCGGAGTCACAGTTCGTGGTGGATATTGTCGAGGATGAGATGGTCTTCGCGATGGAGAACTTTGGCCTGCCGCTGGAGACCATGCGGCTGCGCGTGGAGGAAGTCCTGGCTCAGCTCGGGAT
>JACCSL010000033.1 GCA_013812995.1 Ardenticatenales bacterium
CCTTTACCCTTGCCCATGCGCACGCACTAGAGGCCCTGGCGGATGTCACACCGGAGGAGATCGCCGCGCTGCTCTTGCCTGTGGGCATGGGCCTTGAGAGCCTGCCAGCCCTGACGGTCAGCGAGGATTCTGTAACCACGCTTCGCCAGGGTAAGGCACTCCCAGGGCTAGCGGGCGAGGGGCTCTGGCGGGCCGTGGATGAGGCAGGGCAGCTCGTTGCGATTCTGCGTTGGCGCGAGGGACGTGGCTGGCAACCCGATAAGGTGTTTGGCTAATTTTTGGACTATCCATGCAAGTGCTACGCGATGATCTGAGGGCCTTTCAGGGCGAAAGCGTGTTGACCATCGGCAAGTTCGATGGAATTCACCTTGCCCATCAACGGCTGATTGAGACCATCAAGCAGCGCGCCAGCGCCCTTGATGTTTCTAGTGGCATGGTCACCTTTGACCCTCATCCTGCCCAGGTGCTTAATCCTCACGGACCCCCACCCTTGCTCACAGATACCCCTCAGAAGATCGCTCTGCTGGAGACCCTTGGCCTGGACTTGTTGATATTCCTGACATTCAATAAGACTCTGATGCAGACACGAGCCGTAGATTTTCTCGCCTATCTCAACGCGGGCTTGCGCCCCCGCGAGCTATGGGTGGGCGAGGATTTTGCGATGGGCTACCAACGGGAGGGCGATGTGGCCTTCATCCGTGCCTGGGCTGCGTCACGCGGAATCGAGGTATTTACCATTCCGGCAGTCCAGGTGGAGGGGGAACAAGTGAGCGGATCCCGTATTCGCGACCTGCTGGCACAGGGGAAGGTGGCAGCAGCGGCGCGCCTGCTGGGGCGTGCTCCTGCTATCAGCGGTATTGTGCACCAGGGAGACCAACGGGGTAGAACCATTGGCTTTCCTACCGCCAATATTCTGCCCGTCCCTGGCATTGCCCTGGCAGCGAATGGGGTATATGCCACCCATACTGTGCTACCTGATGGCACAAAGATACCCAGCGTGACAAATGTTGGCACGCGTCCCACCTTTGAAGGGCAGCGGTGCCAAGTGGAGAGCTACCTGTTCGACTGGGAAGGCGATCTTTACGGAAAGTCCATCACTGTTGAATTTATCCAGCGCCTGCGCGCCGAACAGAAGTTTGCCGGAATCGAGGCGCTTTTGGCCCAGATTCGTCTGGATGCGGAGCAGGCACGACGTTTGCTAGTATCAAAAAGCTAAGGAGATAGAGTAAGATGCAACGCCAGAGTTTAATAGCAACAGACGATAACGGAGTAGACCAGATGAACAAAGAACTTGTGATGTATGGCCGCCGCTTTGCTTGCTGGGATCAATCCCGAGCGATGACCTTTCTGTCCGAGAAGAAGATACCCTACCGCTTCGTAGACATCAGCGCCGACCCTAATGCTTCAGCGCGGCTGATCGAGTGGGTTGGACATTTGAGTGTCCCTACCCTCGTCATTGCTCAACCGGGTGAGGTTCTACCCATGCGCGACCCGAAACCCCTTGACCGTAGTCAGCGGGTTCGTGGGCAGGACCGTGACACCATGATTACAGAGCCCAACAATGATGAGTTGGAGAGTTTCCTCCGGACCCATCATCTGCTGTAGAACTATAGGCCGATCTCCCAGACCCCATCCTGACCGATGGGAATAGCACGCTTGCACGCCGTACAGTGCCATGTTTGGGCATCCAGAACCTCTGTTCCTGCCTTACCGCACTCTGGACAGCGCATGGCGTGCAGCCAACTCCCTGTAAAGCCGCGCCCTGCGCTGCTGTGCCCTGGCTTGCGGGCAAAGATCAGATCATAGTATTCCTGCCAGGGGCGCGTGTGAACTTCGGCGAGGCCGAGTGACGCGAGAAGCTGCTCAAACTGCTCGGGGGAATCGGTGTGACCTGGCATCAACTGGGCATCCATCCCGATGCGATTGGTGACGATAAACCACCCGCCAGGACTCAGGATGCGCACCATTTCTCGCAAAGCTGCATGACGATCCGGCATGAATTCCAGGGCTTCTAGCGAGGTAACAGCATCAAAGCTGTGATCCTCGAAGGGCAGGGGCACGGACGAGTGATGTATCAATGTGATGCGCGTCGCATGATTCGACGTCTTGCGCGCTGCCTCGCGTAGCATTTCTCGGCTGAGGTCCAGAGCGATAATTTCTCCCTGATAAAAGGGAATTTCGAAGAGGGCGAGAGGGAGCCGTGCGGTGCCTGTCGCGACATCCAGCAGGAGGGAGTGAGGGCCAAACGCTTCCTCCAGGCGATGAAATAGGGGGTTGCCCAGGAAGGCCGCCTCATCTATAGGGTCATACTGTTTGACATCGTCATAAGTGGATGCCCCTTTATCATACAGCCAGCGCACTGCCCAGGAGCCCAGGTAAGCTCCTTC
This sequence comes from Ardenticatenales bacterium, assembly GCA_013812995.1. Lineage (GTDB taxonomy): Bacteria > Chloroflexota > Anaerolineae > Ardenticatenales > Ardenticatenaceae > JACCSL01. The sequence continues at coordinate 2,388 of JACCSL010000033.1, forward strand.
GGTCACCCAGATCAGCCAGTACATCACCAAACCTATCCCAATGGCGAGCGCGATCAGGAAGAGCAGCCATGTCTGCCAGTTCATCGGCCTCCTTTGTTTTTGCTCCTAACGCCGCAGCGTCCGGTGGATGAGACCGGACGCTGCGAGATGATGAATGTCGTTTAGATTTTAATCCTGATGGGACTCCGGAGGATAGACGGGCGTTTCAGGACGAGGCTTGCCTTTATTCCGCCCCAATTCTTCCTCAATCCCCATATCCGCCGCGAGATCATCAAAGAGATTGCCGCTGCTGCGGGTGCGCGGCGCGGGTGCGATGTCATCCAACGGGTCAAAGCTCATGGTGGCTCCCTGGCTGATACGCGGTCGCACAGGGTACGCCTGTGTGCCACCACGGGTGAGAATGGCAGCCCCCAGACCCCACAGCCCCAAAACCGCCCAGCGCAGCCCGCCCAGAGGAATCACTGAGGCGACAGAGCTGACCAGCACCATTCCACCTGCCCCAATGGCAGCGGCGGCGGCGGGGCGCGGCGAGCGGATATCCGCTGCGCGAAGCACATAGTCGCCTAGATACAGACCCAGGCCAATCCATCCGAAGATTGCCACCCCGGCGAAGACAAAGGGAAGCAGAATCGCAATGGGTATACCGATGATGGTAACCAGGGCGATGATGCCCAGAACAAACGCGGCGGGGATCGTGAGACAACCGACGCCCACGCTAGCCACAGGCGCCGTACCCGCCGCCTGGCTGACGCGCCGCACATGATCTGGCAGGAAGAGCGTCATTATCAGGCCCAGGGCTCCAAAGGCAATGGTCTGTAGCATCGTCCGAACCAGGTTTCCGACGGCGTTAAACACGCGATCTGCGGCTGTGGGCGGTTGGGGCCGCATGGGCGAAACAGGTCGCACGGGTTCCATTGGCTCCATCGGTTCCATTGGCTCCATCGGCTCCATCGGTTCCATCGGTTCCATCGGTTCCATTGGCTCCATCGGTTCGGCAGGCCCCCCTGGCTCTTCCGGAACGGCGGGTTCTGCGGGAGCAGACTCACTCGCAAGGGGGCCTTCTATGACATCGTCTGAGCCCCCAAATACGGCTACCTCTCCCTCGACCACCCCTGGGGCTCGCCGGACGCTGCCGCCCATGACGGCCACATCACCCCCAACGTTCCCCTCAATGAGTACCTC
>JACCSL010000039.1 GCA_013812995.1 Ardenticatenales bacterium
GGGTGGCGCTGGCGGCAGGCGTCCTCCTCGATAGACGCTTTGAGCGGTACGCCGATTTCCCGTGGGGGCGACCCCTGGCGTGGGGCAAGGCCCTGGTGAAAAGAATAGGTGCGTGGTGGGCGCTCTCGCCCTACGTGCTGGGCATTGGCCTAGCCCTGGTCGCCGCGGGCTTCGCCGGGAGTGCGGGGGAGGCGGCAGGGGTTTATCTCCTGCTCGCGGGGGTGATGGGATGGGCGATCTACCGTTTCCGCCTACGCATCTGGCTTCTGGCGACGACGGTGGTGGCTCATCTCTCTGCCTTCTATCTTCTGGTAGCACTGAACCTCTGGCGCTTCCAGGCGGTGGGATGGCTGCGCCTCCTGCCCGTTTTCCTACTCACGCTCGGGCTGGCCCTGTTCATCGAGCGCCGCCGCCACGAGGGCGCGCCGCTTCGTCTGTTGGGCTTCTGGCACGGGTGGTCCCGCCCGCTCTACGGGCTGCTTTTCCTGGAGGGCGCGCTGGGGCAACTGCTCAGTCTGGAGGCAACTACCCTTGGGGTGCAACTGACCGTGTTGCATACGATAGGGCTGGCGACGCTCGCCACCTACTGGCGCTCCTCGCTGCTGGCTGCCCTGGCACTCCCCGTGGGAGCCCTTGCTTTTCTCCAGCTCCGGGCGATGGACTCTTTCAGCGATTTTGTAGACGTTGCGCTCATTGACATGGCCGGGTTGTTCCTGGCCTATGGCCTCGCAGGGTACGCGCTGCGCTGGCTGCGGCTACAGGTGGGTGCAGACAACGGGCGACTTTTCCTCTGGGAGAAGCCGCTGCGCTGGGTGAGCCTCCTGGTTTCGGTGCCCCTCCTGTGCCTGACGATGCTGCTCGGCCTGGCTCTCTTGCCCATCGAGAGCGTGATCGGCGTGTTGGCGCTGCTCGGACTCCTCTACCTGACCGCCTCCGTGGCGCATCGGCTCCAGCGCTTGGGCTATGTTGCCCTGGGCATGTTGCTGAGTGCCTGGCTGCTGCATGTCCACTTTGTTCTTTACCTGGAGCGGGCCGCGCCGCTCCAGTGGTATGTGCTGCCGACTGGCGGCTACCTGCTGGCGCTGGGTTACCTGGAATGGCAGCGGGCAAACAAGACGCTGGGGCGCTGGCTGGACTACGCCGCGATGCTGCTGCTCTTCGGCTCCCTCTTCTGGCAGACGCTGCTCTTCGGTTGGCTCTACGCACTGATGCTGGGCGCGGAGGGGTTGGTGGCCTTCTGGTGGGGGAGTGCGCGCCGCCTGCGCCGCTTCTTCTACGCGGGGCTAGGCTGCGTGCTGCTAGCAACGGTGGCGCAACTCCTCAACTCCCTCCAATCCATCAACCAGTGGATCGTCTTCGGGATCATCGGGCTGGGGCTGGTGGTCACGGGGCTGGCCGTGGAGCGCAAACTCGAAGAGATCAAACTGTGGCGCGAGGTGCTGGAATCATGGGAATAATGCGCCGCCTGACCCACCGCCCCAATCTCTGGTTTGGTACCATGTTGCTCCTTGCCAATCTCTTTGCCTGGGCCGAGGTTCTTATGGCGCTGACCGTGCCCTACATCGTGGAGCCCGTGCGTGACCCCGAGGTGGTGGCGCTGCTGGAGCACATTTACTCGGGCAACCACTCGGGCGAGGCATGGGAGGTCACGCTGACGGAGCTAGAGGCAGAGCAGACCATCACCTGGTATCTCCAGCGCTACCCGCAGATTCCCTTTGCCCACCCAAAGGTTGACATAACGCCCGGCTTTATTCAGGGCGAAGGCGATGTCACGCTGAGTGGCCTGCGGGTGCATGTCTCGGCGCAGGTTCGCGTGACGCTGGAGGAGGGACTGCCCATCGTCGACATTCAAGAGCTGAGCCTGCCGCTTCCCGGCTCTATCCGCGAGGCTATCGAGCGGGAGATACAGGTGCAGCTTCAGCGCGCGGAGCAACTGCCTGTCCGCTTCACCGCCGCCGAGTGGCGCGAGGGCGAGGTTCTCGTGCGTGGCACGATTCGATAGGAAGGAGGAGACCATGACCGAGGCTAATGGCGGGTACCATCCCGAACAGGCGTTCACCGTGCTTCTCTCGGAGGAGGGCGTGGCCTGCCGACGATCTGACGGCTTCGTGGAATCGGTGCTCTGGGCAGAGCTGCGCGCGGTACTTCTGGAAACGAACGATCAGGGACCCTTCGCAATGGATGTCTGGTGGATTCTGGTCGGGGAGCAGGGCGGCTGCGTCATCCCGCAGGGCGCGGTCGGCGAGGAAGCCTTGTTAGCGCGGCTCCAGGCGCTGACCGGCTTTGACAATCAGGCCGTGATCGACGCCATGCTCTCCACCGAGAATCAACGCTTCCTCTGCTGGGAAAGGCAGCCATAACCATTGCCCGACCATGCAAAACATCGTTGGCCATCGCCCTTCTTACGTTTTACGTTTCTGGTTCTGATAGAATTTGTGGTTGAGTCATGGCTCTGCGGGATGGCCCTCTCCCCCGGCCTGCGGCCGCCCCCTCTCCCGATTTCGGGAGAGGGGCCACTGAGCGAAGCGAAGTGGGGGTGAGGGCGCGCATGGCACGCGGCCCCTCTTCCATACCACAAATTCCGTCAGAAGCAGTTACGTTTTACGTTTTGCCCTCACGGAACCCGCCACTCATACGGCTCGCTGCTAACGCCCCCCTGGAGCCAGGCCGCCTGCTGCTCGTGGAGCAGCGCCAGGCGAGGCAGAATCTCGCCGAGCGAGTCCCCGCCGAGCTTCTCCAGCATCGCATCGGCTAGCACAAAGGCCACCATTGCCTCCGCCACGACCACCGCGCGATGCACCGCCGTGAAATCGCTGCGCTCGTACACCGTCTTTTCCTCGCGCTGCGTGGCGAGGTCCACGGAGCGCAGCCCTGCCAGAATCGTCGAGATCGGTTTCATGGCGGCGCGCACCACCACGGGCTCCCCCGTCGTGATACCCCCCTCGAAGCCGCCCGCGCGGTTGCTGTGCCGCACGGGTCGCCCTCCCTCCATGAAAATCTCATCGTGGACCTCCGTGCCCGGCAGCGTGGCATTGCGGAATGCTGGCCCGATCTCCACGCCCTTCATGGCCTGGATGGACATCATCGCCAGCGCCAGCCGCGCCTCCAGGCGACGGTCCCACTGCACATAGGAGCCAAGCCCCGGCGGAACTCCCTCCGCAACGACTTCAAGGATGCCGCCCAGCGTATCCTGCGCCTTGCGAATCGCCTTGACCGCCTCGCGCATCGCCTCGGCAGCCTCGGGGTCGGGGCAGCGCATCTCGTTGGCCTCGGCCAGCGTGACAAGCTCCGCCAGGGGCCGCGCCGGAATCGTTGCCTCCACCGGGCCAAGCACGATGACATAGCCGCCCACCGTCACATCCAGCGCCTCGAGCAGCGCCTTGCAGAGCGCGCCCATCGCCACACGCATCGTCGTCTCGCGCGCGCTGGCTCGCTCCAGCGCGTGGCGCAGGTCGTTGTAGCCATACTTCAGGCCACCCGTCAGGTCGGCGTGGCCGGGGCGCGGGCGCGTGATGGGCGTCACCTGCCTGCCCTCCCAGTTCGCCCAATCATCGTTCTCGACATGCAGCGCGATGGGACCGCCCGTGGTGACGCCGACCGCGACCCCACTCGTCAGGCGGACGGTGTCTTTCTCGATCTTCATCCGCCCGCCGCTCCCGTAGCCCACCTGCCGCCGTGCCAACTCATGGTTGATCGCCTCAACCGCCAGCGGGACACCGGCGGGCATCCCCTCCAGAATCGCCGTCAGCGCGGGGCCGTGGGACTCGCCTGCTGTCAGAAATCGAAGTGGCACATGGCCTCACTCTCCAAAATTGGCTCCTCCCTCACGATTCGCGAGCAGGGGGAGATACAACTCATAAACGGGTGCCTGAACCCAGAAGGTGCGCCGGGGACTCAAGCTCTCGCCCAGCGGACAGATCACCTGCACCTCCCATTGCCACGGTCCGAGATCGCTACCCGACAGGGGGGCGTTGGTGAGGTACTGATATTCATAAAGCAGCGACGTGGAACTATTGGGATCAACCCGCTCCGTTATCTCTTGCCCATTCGGCCCCATGAGGTGGATACGACTGAAGCAATCACCACTCGCGCTCCCGCTTTCCGCCTCCCAGGCGAAGTACCATTCACCGGGCGCGACGGGCTGCCGCATCAGCGCGCCCTCCGGCGGGGCGAGCAGCTCAGCGGGTTGTGGATAGGGCGTCGCGGTGATAACGGGCCGTGTCGGGCTGGGTGTCACCGTTGCCAGGGAGCGTTGCACCCAGAAGGTGCGTGTCTCGCTACTGCGAATACTATGACAGAAGGCGGTTACGCTCCAGGTCCACGGCCCCAGCGCATCGTCCGGCAGGTCGTCGTGGGTGAGATAATGATACTCGTACGTTGTCCCGGAACCGCCAATCGCAGTCGTGATCGTTGCCGTAATCTGCCGCCCCCCTGGCCCCGAGATGGTGATGCCATTTCTACAGTTGGGGATGTCAGGAATGGCCCACCTGAAATACCAGCCACCCGAGACGGGCTGCGGCATGAGCGCGCCATCCGAGGGGTTAATCGGCGAGGGCACAGGGCCGCTCGTGGGCGTGCTGGTCGGCGTCGCCCCGGGGATTTGCGTGGGTGTAGAGGTTTGGGTCGGCCACCCTGTCACCGTGGGAACAGGGGTTCGGTTAGGGGTTGTGGTGATCCAGGAAGTCACGGTTGGGGGCGGAGCCTGGGTGGCAGTAGGGGTGGCAGTGGGCCAACCCGTTACGGTGGGAGGAGGGGTTCGGGTCCCTGGCGTTAACGTTGCAAGGGCAAATTGAGCGGCAATCGCGGTGTCTTGCGGGGAGCTATGTCCCATTTGCAGAGTAAGCAACAAAACAACAAGCGCAAAGAATGAGAGACGTAACATGGCGAGCATACTCCTCCAGTGGTTCCCCTGAGTAAGTTCGAGGTCAACGCCTTGATGAGTAGTAGGACGTTGAAATACCTTGCAAGGTTATGTGCCACTCTCAAAGAGCACTCTCGCCCATCGTTGCATCCGATTTGCCTAGTGGTGCGTCAAGCGTCAATGGATGAGACTGTAAAACACTATCACCCTCATCCCTGACAGACCCCTACGTCGCGATGACCACCTGATTGCCGCCCGCTTCCTTGGCCCGCGCCATCGCCCGCGTGGCCTCGCGCAGCAGTGCCTCGGCACTGACGCCATCCTGCGGGAAGTTCGCCACGCCGATGGACAGCGTTACTGCATTGGGGCCCGCGCCGCGCTGCGCCTTGAACTGCTTGAGCGCATCCCGGAACAGATCGGCACGAGCGCGCACCACCTCGATGGGGGCCTCGGAGAGAACAATCACAAACTCCTCGCCGCTGTAGCGGCAGGCGATGTCTCCGCCACGGGTATTGGCCTGGAAGAAGGCACTCAACTCGCGCAGCAGAGTGTCCCCTGACTCGTAGCCCATCGCATCATTGAAGCGTTGAAGATGGTCGATGTCCAGCACGATGAGGCCCAGGGGCTTCTGGCTGCGGGAAACGCGCCGTACCTCGCGCTTCAGCGACTCTTCCATATAGCGGCGATTGTACAGCCCGGTGAGCGGGTCATTGACCGACTGGGAGCGCAGATTTTCCTGAAGCTGGAGATTCGCCAGTACCAGCGCCACCTGCTCGGCGGCCAGCCGGGCCAGCCGCAGTTTACCCTCCGTGAAGGAGCCGGAGGTAGGTGGCGCGAGGTGGAACACGCCCAATGTGCGCCCCTGTGTTTTGAGCGGAAGACAGAGATGCTCCACTGGGATGGGGGCCTTGAGGTGGCGGCAGGGGGCACCGGGGTTGCTCTGAGAGACAAGATGCTCCTTACCGTTGCGCAGCGCCCAGCAATCGTCCTCGTCGAACGCCGCTTCGACGGCGTTTTTACCCCACATCGCCACGGTCTGGATCTGATGGGGCGTATCGGTGGTCAGGCAGAGCGCCCCGCCATCGTCCGGGAAGAGCTGCGCTGTGAGCCGCACCACCGAGTCATACGCCTCCTCCACCGTGCGATATGCGTGGAACAACTCCCCCATCTCGTTGAGCAGGCCCAACTCGTGGGTACGCTGCTTGACCTCGCTCAGCAGGGAGGATTGCGTGGCCGCGCGCTGCTCGACATCAGTGAGCAAGCGCTGGAGGGCGGCCTGGCGCTCGCCTGCCTCCCGCTCCAGACTCTCCTGCGTGGTGCGTGTGAGCGCAAGCTGCTCGTTGACACCACTCCAGCGGGCGAGCAGGGCAAAGAATAGGCTCAGCAAGAGCAGCAGCGCCGCGACCAGCCAGCTTTCCGGCCGGGGGAGGATGGGGCCAATGAGGGGCTCTTTGACCCAGGCCAGAATCACCACGAGAAGACTGCTGAACCAGGCAGCCCCAACGAAGCGCTGTAGGGAGCCTTTCGGCATCACGGGGAAGGCGAGGATGGCGGCAAGGAGAGGGAGGAGAATGAGGGCGGGAAAAGCGGTGGGTAGAACGAAGGCTGCAAGAAGGGCGATGGCGAGCAGTGCCCAGGCGAGGCCCTGCCGGCTTTGTGCCATCGGGACGTTCTGCTGGCGGGACGATGGAGAGGCAGTGGAAATCATGAAAGGACGCCTCCTCGATGAGGATAATGAGTGGAAGGGGAATAAAGTATCCTCCAGTCTACACGACGTGCGGGTGATTTTCAACTGCCTTGCTTAAAAAAAGTACTTTCCTACAATATTTTGTTGAAAAGTGTCGTGCCACAGGAACCCTCTTGGCACACTATTTGCTCTTGAAACAACCAGACAATTTCCGGGATCTGCTGCACCTGGGGGGGAGGCACAGAACCCAATTTTTAGACGAAGACCCACTGCTTTTGGGGAAGGCAGTGGGTCTTGTCATGTCAGGGGGTTGCCTCTTTGCCTCCGCTCCGTTACAATCGGAATTGCTTCGCCCGCCGCACCAACAGGAGTGTTTCTTGACCACATCATTTTCCCCCTCGGAAAAACCCCCGCTGCTCCTCCTCCACGGTGCGCTGGGCTCTCACGAGCAGTTCGACTTGCTTTTGCCTCTTCTGGAGCCCCACTACCAGCTCCATCGCCTGAACTTTGAAGGACATGGCAGCGCGCTTGCGGTGGATCGCCCCTATCGGATCGAGCACTTCGCCGAGAATGTCCTGGCCTATCTCGCCCACCATCATCTGGAGCACATTCCAACCTTTGGTTACAGCATGGGCGGGTATGTGGCGCTCTACCTCGCCAGACATCACCCGGGCTCCATCGGGGCCATTGCCACTCTCGCGACCAAGTTTGCCTGGACCCCGGAGGGTGCCGCGCGCGAGACACGGATGCTCGATGCGACCAAGATTCGCGACAAGGTTCCCCAGTTTGCGCGTGCCCTTGAGGCGCGCCACCCAGGCTCCGGCTGGGAGCAGGTGCTGGTGCGTACCGCCGAGATGATGCATACCCTTGGGGCACAACCGACCCTCCAACCAGCGGATTTTGCCGCGCTGGAGCGGCGTGTGCGACTGATTGTGGGAGACCGCGACGCCACGGTGAGCATTGAGGAGAGCACGGAGGTCTACCGGGCGCTGCCGAAGGGCGAAATCGAGGTTCTGCCAGGCACTCCGCACCCATTGGAGAAGGTTTCCCCCGAGCGGCTGGCACGTACGCTGCTGGATTTCTTTGGTCAATAGCTGCTGAGGTCATTCTTGAGGAGAAAAAGTTGATGTTTGCCCCTCAAACCGTTCTTCATAATCGTTATCAGATCGAGACACTGCTGGTGCAGAGCGCGCGCGGCGCGATCTACCGGGCGCGCGACCACCAGGCCCAGCGGCTCGTCGCCCTCAAGCATATTGTGGGCAGTGCGGCGCTCCAGCATACGTTCAAGCTGGAGGCCGAGCGCCTGCTCCATCTGGAGCATCCGGTTTTGCCCCGCGTCTGGGAGTCCTTTGCCGGACCGGACGGCCATTTCCTGGCGATGGAGTATGTACCGGGGGAGGATCTAGAGGCGCTGATGATGCAGCGGCGCGCCCCCTTCGCGCCCACCGAGCTTGTCAAGATGGCAGAGCAGGTGTTAGACGCGCTGACCTACCTGCACGAGCAGGCGACCCCGCTCATCCACCGGGACATCAAGCCGCAAAATCTCAAATTCACTCCCAGCGGCGAGGTTCGCCTGCTCGATGTGGGGCTGGCGAAGGGCAGTATGGCGGTTCATGCGATGGCTTCCCCCGGCGGGTCGCCGTCGGCGACCCCGTACTATGCGCCGCTGGAGCAGATTCAGGGTACAGGCACGGACCCACGCAGCGACATCTACGCGCTCGCGGCGACGCTCTACTACCTTGCCACCGGCTACATGCCTCTGGATGCGCTCACCCGGACCGCCGCGCACATGCAGCGCCAGCCTGACCCCAACCCGCCCGCGCACGAGGTCAACCAGCGAATTCCCCCCACGCTCGGAGCGGCCCTGTCGCGTGGCATGGCGCTCAACCGCGAGAGACGGCCCGCCAGCGTGCGGGAGTTCCGTGCCCTGCTGAAACAATCGGTGATTGCCCCCTCGTCCGACCCGAGTACTTTCATCGGGGCCGCGCTGAACCCTTCCTGGAAAAGCCTGGCATCCACTCTGCTTGACCGCACCACGCGCCTCTGGGAAGGGGATGGCACGACCTCAATTGTGCTGAAGGGGCACACCAAGTCCGTGAGCGCCATTGCCTGGAGCTCCGACGGGCAGAGCCTGGCGACGGGCTCGGAAAATGGCATAGTTTCCCTGTGGGAGAGCGGTGGGACGCGCCATGCCCTGCTCACCGGCCACGGCAAAGCGATCACCGGGCTCGCCTGGAACCCCAATGGGCGCTTTCTGGCCTCCCTCTCCGCGAATCAGGTGCGCCTCTGGGGGCGGGATGGCACAGCCATCGCCGTGCTTGACGAGCACACGCGTGAGGTCACCTCTCTTGCCTGGAACCCCAACGCGCGGCTGCTGGCAACAGCCTCCCTGGACCAGACCGTGCGCCTCTGGAAGGCGGATGGCACCCCGCACGCCACGCTGAGCGGTGCGGGGCGGCCTATCAAGGTCGTTGCGTGGAGCCCGGACGGGCGGCTGCTGGCGGCGGCGGATGAGGCGATTCGCTTCTGGGATGCCAATGGGCAGCTCCGCGCTACCCTGGAGGGGCACGCCTACCTGATCTACGCGCTCGCGTGGAGCCCCGATGGACACCTGCTCGCCTCGGCCTCCACGGACCAGACCGTGCGCCTCTGGCGACCCGATGGCAGCCTGCGCGCGACCCTGGTGGGGCATGGCAAACCCATCCATGCCCTGGCTTGGCGGCCCGACGGGCAGATCCTGGCCTCGCTTTCCTGGGATGATAAGTATGTCTGGCTATGGAAGCCGGACGGAAATCTCTATAGTCGGCTGGAGGGGCATAGCTCCTGGGTCCACGCGCTGGCGTGGAGCCCCGATGGTCGAACCCTCGCCACTGCCTCAGCGGACCGCACCGTGTACCTGTGGGAACCCAACGGCAGGCCGCGCCTGGCACTGAAGGGACACACCGCAGGCATCTACGCGCTCGCGTGGAGCCCCGATGGGAGAACCCTGGCTTCTGGCTCGATGGATGGCAGCGTCCGGCTATGGTGTGGGGCCCCGGTGAGCGGCCATGAAGAGTCGGTCTGAGCACCATGATTTCTAAACTGCTCTCTCTGTCGGACGCTATTGCTCGCTATGTGCCGGATGGAAGCAGCGTGGCCCTGGGGATGGCGCTGGAGGCAGCGATCCCCTTCGCGGCGGGCCACGAGATTATCCGCCAGGGCAAGCGCGACCTGACGCTCATCGCTCCCATCTCGGACATCCTCTTCGATCAGCTCATCGGGGCGGGCTGTGTTGCCACCGTGATGGCGGCCTGGGTTGGCAATGTGAACACGGGTAGCGCCTATGCTTTTCGCCGCGCCGTGGAGCAGCGCCAGCCCAGGGAAATCGAGGTGCGCGACCACTCCAACTTTACCCTCGCTCTGGCGCTGACCGCCGCGAGCCTGGGCGTCCCCTTCATCCCCACCCAATCCGTGCTGGGGAGCGATCTGTCCAGCACCAATACGGACCTCATCGAGCGAATCAACCCGTTGAACGAGCGGGGCGAGCCGCTCCTGCTCGTGCGGGCGATCCATCCCGATGTCGCCCTCATCCATGTGCAGCGCGCGGAGCCGGGCGGGGGCGCGCACCTCTGGGGCAACCTGGGGCTCTGCCGCGAGGCTGCCCTGGCTGCCAGAGCGGTGATTCTCATCGCGGAGGAGATTGTCTCGCCGGAGGTCATCCGTTCCGATCCCAACCGGGTGCTGCTGCCTCCCTTCCGCGTGAGCGCCATCGTCCACGCCCCGGGCGGAGCCCATCCGGCCCCGGTCCAGGGCTATTACAACCGGGACCATGCGTTCTTCGATGAGTACGCCGACGCCTCGCGCACGCACGAGGGGCTGCTCGACTGGCTGGACGCGTGGGTTCACAACGCGAATGACCGCGCGGATTATCTTGGCAGGCTCGGCAAGGCACGCTGGCAGGGTCGTCAGGCGCAGCAGCCAGCTCTCGCCGCCGCTGTGAACTACGGAGTTTAATGTCTGACGTACTCTCTTGATCTATTTGTTGCTAAATGGAGTTCCCCATGAGCTATAGTTTTATTGACCAGGCAGCCCTCGAAAACCCCGAGCAGACGGTCCATGTGGTGGGCCTTGGTCGTCGCTTTGTGGCGTACATGATTGACTTCCTGATTTTGACACTGATCGGTGGCTGTATCGGTGGTCTGATGGGCTTCATGGATGCTTCCACCTTAGAGGTCACTACGCCTAACGGCGAGCTTAACGAGCTTTATTTCTTTGTCCAGTGCCTGAGCTTTGTTGTCGGGGTGCTCTACTTTGTTCTCTCCTGGGGCACTGGCGGGCAGACGCTGGGCAAGATGGCGATGGGAATCAAGGTCATTCGCACCGATGGCTCCCCGGTGGGCATCGGAAGCGCATTTGTCCGGTACATCGGGTATATCATCAGCGGATTAGCTATAACGCTGGGATTTGCCTGGATCGGAATTGATGAGCGGCGGCAGGGCTGGCATGACAAACTGGCTGGCACCTATGTGGTCCCGAAAAATACCCATTTTTCGGCGGATTATCCCATCACCTTTGATCGAACGGAAACCGTTCCCTCGGGAGTGCTCATCGCCCTCTACTATGGCCTTTTCTGTTTGATTCCCTTTTTCGTGATTGCCCTTCTGACGGTGCTTGGGCCGCAGATAGGCGAGGTTTTCAGCGAGGTCACCCGCGATCTCCCCCAAAGATAGAAGGAGCCTCCCATCGTGACGACTACCATCGGACGTTATGAGGTCCGCGCAGAGCTGGGGCGCGGCGGAATGGCGACCGTCTATCGAGGCTACGACCCCAGCTTTGGCCGCGAGGTGGCGATCAAGGTATTGCCCGCCTCGTTCTTGCATGACCCCTCGTTCCGCTCCCGCTTCGAGCGCGAGGCGCGCACGATTGCAGGGCTGGAGCACCCGGCCATCGTCCCCGTTCATGACGTGGGGGAGCACGAGGGGCAACCCTATCTGGTGATGCGGCTGATGAAGGGGTCGCTTGAGGAAAAGTTGCGCGAGGGGCCGCTGGCAGTGGCGGAGGCAGCGACGCTTTTCACGCGGCTGGCCTCAGCGCTGGACCAGGCGCATAGCCAGGGCATCGTCCACCGGGATCTGAAACCGGGGAATATCCTGTTCGACGCGTACGGCGCTCCGTATATCTCGGACTTTGGCATCGTCAAGCTGAGCGAGGCGAGCGAGAAGCTGAGTATGAGCGGCAGCGTGATGGGCACGCCCTCCTACATGAGCCCGGAGCAGGCGCACGGGGACCAGGCGCTTGACGGTCGCAGCGATGTGTACACGATGGGTGTGATTCTCTTCGAGATTCTGACGGGCAAGACCCCCTATCAGGCCGAGACGCCCGTCAAGATGATGATGAAGCACGTTCTAGACCCTGTGCCCCGCATCCTCAGCATCAACCCGAATCTTCCGTTTGGCACCGAGGCGATCATTGACCGCGCGATGGCAAAGGATCCCAAGGAACGCTACGCCACAGCGGGGGAGATGGCGCTGTCTCTCAATGACCTGGCCCAGAATCGCGTCGAGGCAACGCTGGTGCCGGGAACGATGCTTACCTCCGCGCCCCCCGTGGCTCTTGTCACGGCAGCCACCGAGGTGTTGCCAGCGACACCGGCAAAGCCCCTGGCTGCTGTCCCAGCGCCCCCAGCCCCCCCCCCTATCGTCGAGCAGCCGGTTCATGCCTCTGGGCGATCTCGAAAACTGCTCATGTGGATAGGTAGCCTGGCAGTGGGGGCATTCCTGCTGGTTTGTTCGTGTGCGGGATTAGGAATCCTGATCGAGAAGGGCGTGTTTGAGGGGACTTCTACAACAGGAAACGGAGCGGGCCGTTCTGCCACCGCCACCCCCGGTGGCGTCCCGCCCTCCCCGCCTGTCATCGCGGTTGGCGGAGTTGCCACCCCGCTCCCCGCGCCAGGAACTCCCTCGGAGGGCGAAGAATCGGCGTCGGAAGCGCCACCAGCGGACGGGGCCTTGCCCGCGCCGCAGGAGACAGAGCCACCTCCTCCGGCCGAGATCGCCCCGTTCACCCCGGAGCCTCGGATCGGTGTGGAAGATGCGATTCTGATTCAGGATGCGCCGGAAATCAACAGCTTCCACCTCAATATATTAATCGAGGGAGAAGGCCCTGCCTTTGAGAACGACCCAGAACTCCCTGGCGGCCAGATGCTTCTGGAGGCTGATATCATCCAGAACCCGCCTGGCTATGCCCTCATCGTCGCCGCTCCCAACGCCCCCCCTCCCAACAGGTTTGAGTTCAGACTCACTGGCGGTCAGGCGTTTGGAAATGCGGATGGCAGATGGCTTGCCATCTCCCCGGAAGAGGCTCCGGACATTCAGGACTTCATGTTCTTAGAGCTGGATCAACTTCGGACGGTGGAGGGAATGGAATTTGTGGGAACCGAGGAGCTCAATGGCCAGAGAGTGGCCCACTTCCAGGGAAGCGAGGAGACGCTGATTGCCCTCAAAGATGAGGACGACATCGAGCAGTACGAGAGCGGTCAGATCGACCTCTGGCTGGATGAACGGACGGGGGTGATTCTCAAATTGGAGGTCGAGGGTGTCGGGATGGGATTCAACGAGAGCGTCCCTGACGCTCATGGCTCCGTTCACATGTTGATGGAGTACAGCAATTTAGGGATTCCAATAGAAATTCCCCCGCCACCGCTCGGTCCCGCGCCCCAGCAGCCCTAACAGGAAGGGCGGGAGTGACTCCCGCCCTTCTTTAATTGCTAATAGATCTCCAGGCTCAGGTCCAGCGCCGGGGCCGAGTGGGTCAGTGCCCCCACGGAGATGAGGTCCACCCCCGTCTCCGCGATGGCGCGGACACTTTGCAATGACACGCCGCCGGAGGCCTCTGTCAGGGCGCGGCCCCTGGTCAGCGCGACAGCCTCGCGCAGCAGCGGCGGGGCCATGTTGTCCAGCAGAACGATATCCGCCCCGGCCTCCAGAGCCTCTGCCAACTCCTCTAACGTCTCGACTTCCACCTCGATGCGCAGGCCGTGCGGAATGCGCTGTCGTGTCTCGGCCAGCGCCACGCGCAGGCTTTTCCCCTGCGCCCGCAGCAGGGCCAGATGGTTGTCTTTGAGCAGCACCCCGTCGCTCAGGCTGAAGCGATGGTTGTGCCCGCCGCCCATGCGAACGGCGTATTTTTCCAGGCGACGCAGCCCTGGCGTTGTCTTGCGGGTGTCCACGATGCGGCAGGGCAGGTCGGCCACCGCCCCAACGAAGCGCGCAGTCAACGTCGCGACCCCACTCAACTGCTGGAGAAAGTTCAGCGCGACCCGCTCGGCGCGCAGCAGGCTCGCCGCCGGGCCGCGAACCGTCGCGAGCGTCTCGCCCGGCACCACGGGCTGCCCATCCCGCGCGCTGACTTCCACCTGAATCGTTGGCTCCACGAGCAAAAACACGCGCTCCATCACGAGCAATCCGGCGATTACGCCCTCGGCTTTCGCCAGCACCCGCCCCTCCGCCTGCCAGGAAGTGTCAATGAGCGGGTCGGTGGTCACATCTCCCCAGGGCATATCCTCGGCCAGTGCCATCTGAACCAATCGGTCAATCTCGGCTACAAGCAATTCCATGTTTTCACCTTACCCAATCGCGACCATGCGCTCAATGGCGAGCCGGGCCTTCGCGGCGGTGTCGGGATTTACCGTCACCTCGAAGGTCAGGTCGCGCAGGCTGTGGTAGACTTTTTCCAGTGTAATCATCTTCATGTAGCGGCAGGAGGCATCTTCCCGCAGCGGGATGAATAGCTTCCCGGGGTTCGCCTTCTGCATCCGGTGCAGGATACCTATCTCCGTCGCCACGATGAACTCGCTCGCCGCCGAACTCTCCGCGAACTGAATCATTCCTTCCGTCGAGAGGATCACCGTATGCTCCGGGTCGATGCGCTGCGTGGCCAGGTGGTACATTGAAGAGGTGACGCAGCCGCACTCCGGGTGAATCAGGAAATCGGCGGCAGGATGGGCAGCCCGTTTCTCGTTGATGTCATGGGGGCGCAGCGCCGCGTGGACGTGACATTCGCCCATCCAGACATGGATGTTCTCGCGCCCTGTCATCTTCTTGACATAAGAGCCAAGGTACATGTCCGGCAGGAAGAGAATTTCCTGCTCTGCCGGGATGCTTTCCACCACCTGTACCGCGTTGGTCGAGGTACAGCAGTAGTCTGTCAGCGCCTTCACGTCGGCGGTGGTGTTCACGTAGGAAACGACTACCGCGCCCGGATGCTCGGCCTTCCACGCGCGAAGCTCCTCCGCCGTGATAGAGGCCGCCAGCGAGCAGCCCGCGTCGAGGTCGGGAATCAGCACCCGCTTGTTGGGGCAGAGAATTGCGGCGGTCTCGGCCATGAAGTGGACGCCGCAGAAGACAATGAGATCAGAGTCGCTCTTGGCCGCCGCGCGGGAGAGTCCTAGAGAGTCGCCCACGAAGTCGGCAAGATCCTGAATCTCGGGAATCTGGTAATTATGCGCCAGAATCACCGCGTTGCGCTCGCGGCGCAGACGATTGATTTCCTCAAGCATGAAATTGTTCCTTTCAGGCTGGTACAGCCAGCGGAGTCGGGGAAAGAATAAGATCGTGCGCCTCCAGGTCGATCAGGGTGGGTTCCTGACCCTGCTGGAAGACGAGTCGCTTGCGCCACGCGGCGGCCTCCTCCGAGAAGTCCTCGCGGAAATGGCCGCCCCGGCTCTCCTCGCGCATCTGCGCGGCGGTAGCGATGAGCCGGGCCACAAGCAGCGAATTTTGCACGGAAGCACTCGCGGGAAGTTGGTCAAGAGGGTCGAGTTCATCGAGACAGTGCTGGAGTCCCTGCGCGTTGCGCACCAGACCTACCTGTTGCCATAGCAGCGCCCCGAGCCGCTCTCGCACAAGACCGTCGGCCTCAGCGGTGGCGCGGTGGGTTGGCCCGGCGGGGCTGCTGCGCCAGCCAACGCTCTGATTGCCAGAAGCCTCTGCCAGGTGCAGGGCAGCCAGCGCGCTCCGCCGCCCGAAGACCAGGCATTCCAGCAACGAGTTGCTGGCGAGGCGATTGGCCCCCTGAACGCCCGTGCAGGCGACCTCCCCGCAGGCGAAGAGGCCGGGCAGCGAGGTCGTCCCATTGACATCGGTCAGCACGCCGCCCATCACGTAGTGGGCCGCCGGTGCGACCGGGACCGGCTCCTTGAGCAGGTCGATGCCATACTCGCGGCAGCGCTCGTAGAGCAGCGCGAAGTGGTGGCGAATTATCTGGGGGTCGAGGGGGGAGAGGTCCAGCAGGACATGGTCGCTGCCCGTCTCCGCCATCTCGCGGAAGTTGGCGCGCGAGACTAAATCACGAGGAGCGAGTTCAGCCAGATCGTGGTAGCGCGGCATGAAGCGCTCGCCCCGTGTGTTGAGCAGGTGCGCTCCCTCGCCCCGCACGGCCTCGCTGAGCAGGAAGCCGCCCCCCGTCTCGCTGACGAGCGCCGTGGGATGAAACTGGACAAACTCCAGGTCGGCCACAGCGGCTCCGGCGCGGTAGGCCAGGGCCATTCCATCGCCGCGTGTCACCGCTGGGTTCGTCGTACGTGCATAGAGCCCCGCCGCCCCCCCCGACGCCAGAATCGTTGCGGGCGCGAGGAAGCGCCACCAGGCGCGGCTGGGCGGATGATAGGCCAGGACGCCGCAGCAGACGCCATCACTCTGGAGAATTTCGATCACTTCCATCTGCTCGCGTAGCGAGATCGTGCGCTGGCTGCGAACGATGCGGCTCAGGGCTCCGGTCACGGTGGCTCCCGTTGCCACGCCATCGGCATGAACGATGCGGCGGCGGCGATGACCGCCCTCCAGAGCCAGCGCCAATTCTCCATTTTCATAGTCGAAGGGCACGCCAAGCTCTTGTAGATGTCGAATGCGGGCGGGACCCTCCTGCACGAGGATCTCCACGGCGCGCGTGGAGCAGAGATCGCGGCCCGCGACCAATGTATCTTCCAGGTGTAGGTGGGGCGAATCATCGGGAGCCAGGGCGGCCGAGATGCCACCCTGCGCCCACATGGAGTTGCTGACGGAAAGCGTTCCCTTGGAGAGCAGCGCGACGCGCGCGTGCGGAGCCGCCTGAAGAGCTGTATAGAGCCCGGCCAGGCCACTCCCTACCACGATGACATCGGTATGGATCGTATTGACAAATCCCATCGTTCCCCCTTTCCTTGTGGGAATTCAGGGAGCGATTCTGCTCCCCATTCTTGCAAGTGTAGAAGATACACTTACTGGACACAGAGTTTACCAAAAAATAAGGACGCGACAAAATTGAGGATA
>JACCSL010000050.1 GCA_013812995.1 Ardenticatenales bacterium
ATCGGGAAGCGTGCCATGCGAGCCCTCTCCCCCACGTCGCTTCGCTCCGTGTCCCCTCTCCCGAAATCGGGAGAGGGGCGGCCGAAGGCCGGGGAGAGGGAGAGGGCCGCCACGCAGAGCCATGACTCCACCACATATTCCAGCAGAACCAGTTACATAAAACGTAACCGACGTTAAAGCCTTATTGCGTTTTACCTCTAAAAGCAAAAGCTGTGCCTGCTATGCTAGGAAAACCAGAGGGCGAAGGGGAATTCGGGGACGATGCGAACGAGGAGATAGCCATAGGCAAGGCCCAGCAGCACCCCGGCCACGACATCGCGCGGATAGTGCGCGCCCACATAGATGCGGCTGTAGCAGATGAGCCCGGCTAGGGCGAAAAGGAGCCAGCGGCCCCACTCCAGGCCAAGCTCGTGCGCGAGGTAATAGGCGGTGAAGAAGCTCTGCGCCGCGTGGCCGCTCGGAAAGGAGAGCCCCGTGGGCGGGTAACCGATGAGTCGAGTGTCATCCAGAGCGACATAGGGGCGCTCACGCCGCGTGATAGTTTTGATGGTGCGCACCACGCCCCAGAGCAGCACCATTCCTCCCACCCCGATGAGTGCCACGGTGCGGTAGCCGAGTAGGAAGAGCGCACCCATCCACAGCACTCCCATCCAGAGCGTGCCCAACTGGCCGACGAGATGCATGGCGCGGTCCAGGCGTGGGTGGTACGGCAGGTGCGAGTTCAGGTAGGTGAAGGCGAATCGGTCCACCTCCTCGCCCCGCGCCCACAGAAAGGAGAGCGACACGCCCAGCAGGAGCAACAACTCAATGACAAGGGTCCGATAGACTTGGAGAGTAAACCAGAGCACTTCCAGAAATCCGGTGAGGTCCATACGCGCTCCTGCGGTGGTGTGGGTGAGTATCATCGCAGGAGCAAGCAGGATGCCGGGCCAGCCTTGAATGTTCAGGGTATTCGCCCCACACCATTTGTGTCCTGGGCGCAGCGATATTAGACGAGGGGGGGCTAGAGTCTGCGCTGGTAGAAGGAGAGCCCCAGCGGCTCAAGGGCGAGGGAGATGGCCTTGGGGACTACCTCGGTCGCGCCCACGAAGAGCACGCCGCCAGGACGCAGGGCCTCGGCGAAATGGGCGTAGAGTTGTGCCTTCTTCTCCGCCGTGAAGTAGATGACCACGTTGCGACAAACGATGAGGTCGAAGTTGCTCTCGAAAGGGTCTGCCAGGAGGTTATGGGTGGAAAACTGCACAGAGCGCCGCAACGTGGGCTGAACCCAGTACTTCTCGTCGCGCTGCTCCAGGTAGCGCACTACCTGGCCTGCCGAGAGGTGGGCAATATCCGCCGCGCTGTAGGGGCCTCCCGCCATCGCGATGGCTAGTGCTCCCTCATCGAGGTCGGTTGCCAGGAGGCGGTGGCCGGTGACGCCGCCCTCCGCCAGTAACATTGCGAGGGAGTATGCTTCCTGCCCATGCGAGCACCCCGCGCTCCAGACTCGCAGCCGCCTCCGGGCATGCAAGAGCATGGGCAGAATGTGCTCCCGCAGATAGTCGTACTTCTCCGGGTCACGCATAAATGCCGAGACGTTGATCGTCAGGTAGGCGCGGAAGTGTGCCAGCTGGGTGCTGTCCCGGCGCAACAGTTGAAAGAGGCGCACCCAGCTGTGTTGCCCGGTTCGCTGAAGATAGGCATCCAAGCGGCGCTGCATCTGCGCGCCCTTGTAACCATTGAGGTCCACCCCTGTCAGTTTTAGCACCTCACGGCGTACATAGCTATATTCCAGGCTCTCCACGTCCCACCCATTCCTTAAGAAGTCCAGCGATCTGTGACAGTGGCACCACCTGCTCTGCCAGCCCTGCCTCGGCCACGCTGCGTGGCATCCCATACACGACGGCGCTCGCCGCCGATTCCGCCATTACCCGTCCTCCGGCGGCTCGGATATGCTTTGCCCCTTCCGTGCCATCGTTGCCCATACCCGTCAATACCACGCCAATCACCGCAGAGCCATAGTGCGCGGCAGCGGAGATCATCGTCACATCCACGGAGGGACGCAGGTGGTTGTGGCGCGGCCCCTGCTCCACCAGGATCTGATGACGCGGTCCAAAGCGCAGATGGTAGTCGCCAGGGGCCATCAGTACCAGCCCCCGTGCTATACGATCTCCGGCGCGGGCCTCCTGCACCGTCAGGGCTGTGCTCTCGTTCAGCCGCTGCGCCAGGCTCTGGGTAAAGG
>JACCSL010000051.1 GCA_013812995.1 Ardenticatenales bacterium
GTGCTCTGTGACGGGCAAGGCCGCCGCGCTGATCTCTTTCAGTGCCTGTTCCAGGGCAGCCCGGTCTTCCTCCGTAATCGTTCCCTCGTAGGTGAAGCTCACCACCCCCTTGCGGCTCTTCAGCCGCGTCTGGAAGTCGGTGAGTTCTGGAAAGCGCGTATGGAGCAGCCGCGTGATGAGATGCTCGGCGGTGTGGAGCGGCGGATGAACCGTGAAATTACCCATGGATTTTTTCCTTCAGCAGAGTTTGTCTTTGACGAGGCGCAGCCACTCGTCCTGGCCCACGACGAGGCCAGGGTCCGACGAGAGCGGCACCCAGAACAGTTCGAACCGATGGCCCCGGTCTGAATCTACGACCCAGTACGCCGGCGTTTCGGTATGGCAGGTGAGGCGAAAGAGGTGGCGCTCGAGGCGGGAAGCAAGACGCCGGCTCAAGACCCATCCTTCCTGCTGGTGAAGCAGGGTGGGATCGGCGTGTCTGAAGTCATACTCCTCATACAGAACCCTGGTGTACTTACCCTGTACGCCCAACACCTTGAAGATCAGGCCGCGCGTGAATCTCTCGTCAATGAGGGTGGCCGTATCCTCCGGGGTGCTGCGCAGGTAGCCAGATTCAAGCAGAACGGCCTGGTCAGGGGCGAGGTCGATCTCCATCACCAGCAGAAGCTCGGCAATAGAAACATCCACCAGCCCCGTCTCCTCGGCTACCTCCCGCAGCACCGCCTCTTCGGGTGTCTCACCCTCCTCGACAGTTCCCGCTGGTAGCTGGATGCCCGCATGGGGATGGCGGAAGAGCAATAGATCGTCGCCGCGCGTGACGAAGGCCGTTACCTTATGAAGCGTTGCAACATCCTTGGTACTCATACGAGCTAGAACCCAAGACTCTCCTCCATCGCGGCGCGGATGCGCTCGACGGAGGGAACAACCTGGTTCATCAGGTCGCGATTGTAGGGAACGGGGCAGTCCGCGCCGGTGAGACGGGTAACGGGCGCATCAAGGAATAGAAAGCCCTGCTGAGCGATGAAGGCAGCGACCTCCGCGCCAAAGCCAGCAGTGCCGCCATCCTCGTGGACGATGAGACAGCGCGCTGTCTTGCGCACGGAGTCCAGCACCGCTTCTTTGTCCCAGGGCACGATGGTGCGCAGATCCAGAATCTCGACCTGGCGGGGGAAGGACTCAGCGGCCTCCTGGCAGCGGGAAACCATTGCGCCCCATGTCACTACGGTCAGATCACTACCCTCCGTGACCTGCGCGGCCTTGCCAAAGGGGATGGCGTAGTTGTCACCAGGGTAGGGGCG
Source organism: Ardenticatenales bacterium (assembly GCA_013812995.1). Lineage (GTDB taxonomy): Bacteria > Chloroflexota > Anaerolineae > Ardenticatenales > Ardenticatenaceae > JACCSL01. Next base: position 1,299 of record JACCSL010000051.1, read on the forward strand.
GCGCGCCTCGGCGGTGTCCAGCAGGTTGCGATGCTCCAAGAAGTAGGTGGGATCGTTGCTGCGCAGCGCTGTGCGAAGCAGACCCACGGCATCCTGCGCATTCGAGGGCATCACGACGCGCCAGCCCGGCTTGTGGGCCAGGATCGACTCGTCCGAGACGGAGTGCCAGGGATCACCCACCCGCTTGGAGAAGCCAACAGGAATACGAATGACCATCGGCGCGGCAAAACGATTGGCGGTGCGCCAGCGGATCGTGCCCGCATCGTTGGCCTGCTCAGTGGCGGGGTCCAGATACTTGCGGAACTGAATCTCCGGCACGGGCAGCAGCCCGGCCAGCGCCATCCCGATGGCCCGCCCGATGATTCCCTCCTCGTTGAGCGAGGTATCGAAGACGCGCGCCTCGCCAAAATCACCCTGAAGGCCACGGGTCGCACCGTGGACACCCCCCTTGGCCCCCACATCCTCACCGAAGACGAGAATGCGCGGGTTCTGACGCATCTCGTCCTCCAGCGTCTTCCGTACGGCGTCGATCAGGTTCATGCGAACGGGCGTCTCGACCCTGACCTGCTCATCGCCCGGCGGCGGCAGAGTGCCCTCAGGCAGCAGGCCACCCTGCTGCTGCGGGTTTCCCTCAAAGAACACATCGGTTGATGCGGTGTGGGGCGCGGGTTCTGCCTGGCGGCGCACCGCGTCGCGCGCGGCCTCAGCGGTGGCGCGGGCCTCGGCTTCCAGTGCGCCCCACGCGCTCTCGGAAAGGTGATTGGGAATGAGGAAGCGGCGCAGCGTCTCGCGGGGGTCGCGCGCGCGCTCGGTGCCGCGCTCCTCCTCGCTCTTGTACGCCTGGTTGTCCGTGAATGAGTGGCCGGGCAGGCGCGGCACCGTCAGGCGTAGGAGCACCGGCCCCTGGCCGGAGCGCAGCAGGCTCATGGCGATACCGATATTGGCAGCGGCATCGACGGGGTTGCAGCCGTCGCCATCCAGCACGGTCAGGCCCTGGAAAGACGCGAGGTTCGCGGCGATGTTGCGTCCGGGTGTCTGGAGGTCGCCGCGCACGGAGATGGCGTAGCCGTTGTCCTCGATGAAGAAGAGCATGGGCAGGCGCAGTGTTGTGGCGATGGTCAGCGCGGCCCAGAAACCATTGGTCGCCACGGAGCCATCGCCGCCGAGTGCCACAGCGATGGCATTCTGCCACTCGCTCTGCCCCAGTTGTTCGGCGCGGTAGCGGATGCTCTGCGCCCAGCCAGCAGTGGGGGTGTACTGAGTGCCCACCGCGCCCGACATGGGGAGCACGGAGGCGCTACGCCCGCAGCCTGGCTTGTTGAAGACAACGCCGATGTCGCGGCCCCGCGTGGGGCTTCCCGCGCGCGCCATTGTGGCAGCCAGGGCTTCCTCCGGCGTGAGACCCAGAGCGAGCATGAAGGGGCGGGAGCGGTAGTAGGCAGAGGCGGCGTCGTGGGGATGGTCCAGCGCGAGGCCAAGGAGTATCTGTGCTAGCTCGTGGCCGCCCGCCGAGAATTGATAGGTGACCTCGCCGGAGGGGACGAGTTCGGTTTCTTCTATGGTGTCGAGGGCGCGCGAGGTGAGTAGCAGCCGCGCGACCTGCGTCCATTCGTACTCAAGCATGGGTGGAAGATTCCTTCATCTTTGAGAATTTTTGGCTATTCTATGTGTTCTGCGCGAATTAGACGAACGGATAAGCAAGGATTGGCGGAAATTAAGGATAACGGCGGACGGCAAGGATGAGAGGGGAAGGCATGGGAATTTCGAGTGAGCTGCTTCAGAGGATACGGGATGAGTTGTTGCGGTGCGCGCCCTTTGATAGTCCAGGCAGTGTCCGGGCGCTGTTTGTGGATAGGCGGATTGCGCCGTGGCGGAATGTGGTGCCGGATGCGGGGAATGCGGCGAGCCGCGTCAACTTGTTGATTGAGGAGTTGCATGAGCAGGAGAATGAACGGGGGGAGAATGCGTTGGTATTGATCCTGCGCGTGTTCAGCGATCAAGCGTCGGTGGGCACGGCCTGCCGAGGGACGCTGGCGGGGCTGGCCGATGAGTTGGCAAGGGAATTGGGCGGGGGAATGGCTTCAGCGAGTCAGACAGGGAGAATTCCGTTGCCAGGGCAGGGCTCTAGCCTTGGCGCTCGTAGGACTCTCTCACTTGTGGAGAAACAGCTTGTGGTGACTGCCCTGTTGGCTTGCGACACGATAAAAGATCACGAGCAACGTCGCGCGATGCTCGCAGAGTTGCCCCGTGAGATGGCAACGGCGATTCCCGCGAACAATGTGGACCGGGTTCATGTGCTCAATATCGTGAATACCTGGCTCCAGTACGCCAATGGTTTCCCGCAATTGCTTGAGACACTCCGCGCCTTTGAAGGGGACAAGCTACCAATGCAGGAGGTAGAGGCAATGGTTCGGCAGTTAGGAATTGGGTAGGATTCATGAAGAATTTAACATTTGGGGAAAAGCAGGCACTGGTGGAGGCACTGCTGGCCTGCCCGACGATGCAGGAGCGAGAGCGGCGCGCGACCTTGCTCGCGGAACTGCCATCCAGGATTTCGGGAAATATCAACGAGACAGGGCGGGCCAGGGAGCATGCGCTGGGTATCGTGAACGGTTGCCTCAACTATCAGGGAGGGATAGAGGAATTGCTTGGGGTGTTGCAATTCTTTGAAGAGAACTCCCTACCCATGCAGCGGCTGGAGGCACTGATAGAGGCGCTGCTGCGCCCGGTGGAAGAGCAGGGGGAGCCGAAAAGTCGCGTGCCTTTCATGGTGGAACCGCTGAAGGCGTTCGTGGCGCGACCATCGGAATACGAGGCGCTGAAAAGCCAGCTGTTGAGCCATGTAACGGGTGAGGCGGTGGCGATTACGACGGCGCTGCGCGGGGCGGGCGGCTTTGGCAAGACGACGCTGGCCCGCGCGCTCTGCCACGACCCGGCGGTGCGCGGTGCTTTTCCCGATGGCATCCTGTGGGTGACGCTGGGCGAGAGTCCTGGCGACCTGACAGGCCGGGTGGTGGCGCTGCTTCACGCACTGCGCCCCGAGGAAGAGGCGATGGTGGCCGACGTGGAATCGGCGGTGACGCGGCTCGCAGCACTGCTGGAGGGGCAGCGCGTGCTCCTGGTCATTGACGATGTGTGGGAGGCAACGCCCCTGGCACCCTTCCTGCGCGGCGGCGAGCACTGTGCCCGGCTCATCACCACGCGCAAGAGCGACGTGTTGCCGCGCGGCACCCATCGTGTGGACGTGGACGCCATGCGCGCCAGCGAGGCGGTAGTGCTGCTAGGTATGGACCTCCCAGCGGGCCACGAGGCAGAGCTTACTCGGCTGGCGGCGCGGTTGGGAGAATGGCCGCTGCTGCTGCGACTGGTCAACAAGTTCCTCTATGATCTCGTGACCGATGTGGGCCTTAGCAATGGTCGATGCGCTGCGCGAGGCGAACGAGGCACTGACGAGCCTGGGGCTGCGCGCCTTCACTGACCCGGAGAATCGCGACGAGCGCCACCG
>JACCSL010000055.1 GCA_013812995.1 Ardenticatenales bacterium
GCATCGTCTCCGTTGTCCGACGGTAGAGGTGACCCACCACCGGCTCGAGGCGAAGCAGTTCATGGAGGAAGGCGTACCGTTCCTCCTCGCTCGCTTTCAGGTACCAGGCGCGCATCTCGGGCTGCTCCATCAGGTGCCATGTCACTACACTGATGAACTCGCGGGTAGTCGCCATCCCCGCTGCGCCGTAGGTGATACACTCCGTTAAAATCTCGGTGCTCCCGTAGCCTGAGTCGAGCAGATGGGTGATCAAATCTTCCTGCGGAGAATTCTGGCGGGCCCGAATGGCGGGCAGCACATCCACGAGGAAGAAGCGACCAAGCCGCCACTGATCGGATAGGAAGCGCAACCCTTTTTTCAATTTCCCTGTGGGATCTTCTTCCTCCCGCAGGAAACTCTCGATCCGCTGCTCCATCCCGGCCAGCGGGCTACTCGTCAAACCAATGACCTGGGCCGCCACCAGGACCGCCATTTTCAGACTGATGTCGCTCAGGTCGGCCCGTCCGGCACGTTTGAGTTCTGACAGAATCCGATCCGCATATCGTTCCATCAGCCCGTGGTAGGCACGGGTCGTAATGGGAGTAAAGAACTTTGCTGTTTGGCGGCGTTGCTCCCGGTGGGCCTCACCCTCCATGAAGAGCACGGGAGGTTTCATATAGGTTGGCATTTTTCCCATCATCTCCGCCTTGAAGCCCGCCTGTCGGCTCTCGCCGCGCAGGATAGTCCGCGCCTCGTGGTAGCCCCGTACATGCCAGACACCCTGCGCGTCTTGCTCCAGCTGGGGTGCAGTGGGCTCAGTCGGGTGGGGGCTCTTACGATCTGAGGAACCGTGGTGGTGGACGGGGCAGCGGCCCGCCGACGGGGTGAGCGGCTCGGCGTCAAGTGCAGAGGACGTGGGAGGGTGGATCATGGTCAGGAACTCCTTGTGGAAAAAATTATGGGAGAGCCAGCCCCAAACGCTGGCAAATGAGTTGAACTTCCATTTGATAGAGAGCGCCGCCCTGAAGCAGTCGGGCGGGCAGGTGACCGCTCAATTCCTGCCAGATCAGGCCGTGTACCTGAATCCAGGTCATGATCGTGAAGGTCAGGAGCGGAATCGGAATATCGCGCTCGGGGAAGACTCCCTGGAGCGCCTCCAGTGTCTCCCGCACCGGCGCGGGTGGCTGAAAATAGCTGGGTGGCAGATGCAAAGGGCTCGCAGCGTCCGCCTCCGTGAGGAGAAAGCCGATGATTTTCAGGGTACGCAGCGCAGCGGGCCGGATGGCGTCCGCCGCTCCCTCGTAGCCAGCAAGGGGTGCGCCGTGACAGAGGGTATAATCCTGCGGGTGCTGGAGCGCCCATAACCGATAGCTCAGCAGGAGCGTCTGGAGGCGGAGCGCGTAATCGGTCGCGGGCAGCGGTGCGAGCGCGTCCTCCAGGGTATCGGCCAGCGAATGGTAGGCGTCGATGATGAGCGCAGTGACCAGGGCATCGCGATTCTCGAAGTAGCGATAGAGCGCGGGCGTCGTCATCCCCATTGCCCGCGCGATGGCCCCCAGCGAGAGGGCTGCTGCGCCCTGCTCAGCCATCTGCTGGCGCGCTGCCTCTTTAATTTCTTCAATGGTTGTCTCGCGCAGCCGCTCGCGTCTGCTCAGGGAAGAGGTTGAGTGCATCGTCTCGCTCATTTGTTAATGATATTCACTTAAATTAAGGCTGTTCGGAATATAAAATGGTTGTTGGGCTTTGTCAAACGATAGCCTACCTTGGCGGGTTGACGCATCTGCGATAATCAAACTACCTATGCGTATAGATTTAGGCACTGAAGGAGGCGAAATATGCGGGTGCGATTCTTGTTCGGGTTGGTTCTCATCGCTGTCGCAGGTGGCCTGCTCGCGACTCCGGGCGCTGCCAGAGGCTGGCAGCTGGCGACTATCCGCCGACTCTCTGTGACCTCGACAGGGGCCGAGGTCAACGGCGCATCGCGCAATGTGGATGCCTCTGCCGATGCCCAGTACGTGGTCTTCGAGTCCGCCGCCAGCAATCTAGTCACGGGCGACACCAATAGTCGGCTCGATGTCTTCCTCCATGACCGAACCGCCGGCACAACGACGCGCGTCTCCGTGGCCTCCGATGGGACGCAGGGCAACGGCGACTCCCGCGCGCCCGCCATCTCCGCCGATGGGCGCTTCATCGCCTTCGAGTCGCTGGCGAGCAATCTCGTCAGTGGAGACACGAATCAGATGCGGGACATCTTTGTGTATGATCGTGAGACGGGCCAGAGCAGCCGCGTGTCCGTCGGGGCGGCGGGGGTCCAGGCGAACCAGCACTCGGAGAGCGCAGATCTCTCCGGCGATGGACGCTATATCGTGTTCAAATCATTTGCCCGCAACCTCGTGAGCGAGGATACCAATATCCAGGGCGATATCTTCCTTCATGATAGGCAGAGCAGCACCACCACGCGTGTTTCCGTCGCCTCCAACGGGGCGCAGAGCAATGGTCTCTCCTCCTCGCCCGTGATCTCGCGGGATGGCACAACAGTTGCCTTTGAATCCAATGCCAGCAATCTCACGCCGACCAATACCAACATACTGACCAAAATCTTCATTCGCGATCTTACCGCGAACCAGACCCGAGATGTGACACTCTCGATGGGCAACGCGCAGAGCAGCAATGGCCCCGCGTTTCATCCTTCCATCTCCGCTGATGGACGCTTCATCGCCTTTGACTCAGCGGCATCGAATATCGTTCCCAACGACATGAATGAGAGCTATGATATTTTCGTGCACGATCAGGGGACGCGGGTGACCCTGCTCGTCTCGCTCACCCAGGACGGGGCGCAGACAAACAGCGCCTCAAGCAACCCGGTGATTTCCGATGACGGGCAGCATGTAGCGTTCGTCTCGCTCGCGAGCAATCTGGTCACGGGCGACAGCAACGGGAAAACCGACATTTTCTTGCAGGAGCTTGGCCGCCGCCACACGGTGCGGGTTTCCCTGGCTGACAATGGCACGCAGAGCGACGGCACCTCGGACGGACCGATGCTGGCGCGCGAGGGGGCGGCCATTGCGGTCCTGTTCGAGTCCGACGCCCGAAACCTCGTGCCGAGTGACATGAATGGGGTTAGAGATATTTTCATCACGGCGGCGGCAGGCAACCCACCCGGCACCCAGCTTTATCTACCGGTGGCGATTCGCTAACAGGAGATTCTCAGGAGCGAAGCCTTCATGCAACCCATCGTTGCCCTGCTCGTCATAGGCTTGCTGCTCCTCTTCCCCGCCTCGCTCCATGCTCAGGGAGGGGAGCAGGATGACAACCTACTCCAACCGGCACGTCGCTTTCGCCCTCTCACCGCTGAGGATGGCCTGGCACAAAATGGGGTTGTCTCGATTTTACAGGACAGGGCAGGCTTCATCTGGGTAGGAACCCACAACGGCCTGAGCCACTTCGACGGCTACCAGTTCACCACCTACCGCCACCTTGCAGACAACCCCCGAAGCCTGAGCGACAACGACATCCGAGCGCTCTTTGAGGATCGCCTGCTTCTGACGGAATTTGTGGTATGGAAGATCGGGAAGCGTGCCATGCGCGCCCTCACCCCCACGTCGCTTCGCTCCGTGGCCCCTCTCCCGA
>JACCSL010000067.1 GCA_013812995.1 Ardenticatenales bacterium
GCCACGCGCACCGCAACGAGCGTACCTGCCACCGCCACGCGGACGCCAACGCGCACCGCTACAACTACGAACGCAACGGCCACTCGCACACCCACGCGGACGCCGACCCGCACGCCAACAAAGATACCGCTTGCAACGGTCACCAGCACTCAAAGCATGGCAAGGCTCTACCCGCAGGGGCAGGCCACGGCTACGATCCGGAGGCTCCATCTGCCGTATGTTGGGCGGCCCTTACCCCCGACCGTCACACCGACAGCCACCGCCACGCCTCTGAGCACGGCCGCACAATACGAGGCGCGGGTGATTGCGCTTGTGAATGAGCAGCGGCTTCTAAATGGCTGCCAGCCGCTCGTGATGGATACTCGCCTCATGGAAGCGGCGCGGCAACATAGCACGGACATGGGTGTGAACGACGTATGGTCACATACAGGCTCGGATGGAAGCTCCCCCGGAGATCGCATCAGCGCGGCGGGATACGGTAGCTCTCACTGGGGCGAGAATATCGCCGCAGGCCACAATTCCCCCGAGGCGGTGATGAATACCTGGATGAACAGCCCGGGGCACCGGGAGAATATGCTCACCTGCGCCTTCCAGCATATCGGGGTGGGATACCATTACCAGATCAATGATGGGGGCACCTATGGGTACCGCTATTACTGGACGCAGATCTTTGCTCGCCCCTGAAGCGGATGCGACAAGAAAAAACAAGGGGCGTATAATAACAACTATTCATCGCTCTTAAGGACTACTGGGGGGGCTGCTCTATGAAGCGCATCCTGATTGTCGAAGATAATCCGAATAATCGAGATATGCTCACAACGATTTTAAAATTTCATGGGTTTGAAACCATTCAGGCGGAGGATGGACAGCAGGCAATCGAGAAGGCGCGAGAAACTGTGCCCGACTTGATCTTAATGGACCTTTCGATGCCTGTGATGAATGGCTGGGATGCCACCCGCCAGATCAAACAGGACCCAGCCCTGGCCCACATTCCTATCGTGGCCGTGAGTGCCTACGATATGCTTCAGGATAAGGAAGCCGCATTGGCTGCTGGCTGCGACGCCTTCCTGTCCAAGCCGCTCAATATGTTTGCTCTGAAGGAGCGTCTTGAGGCGATCATGGCGAAGCGAGATCAGGGATAATCAGAGTACTCTGCAAAAATAAAAGCACAGCCGGTAACCGGCAGTGCTTTTATTTTTGCAGAGTGGGTCAGGTAATGCTCCCACCGGACCAGGAAGGGGGATCGCTGGCGGGGAAGGACTCCCAGGATGCCTCGGTTACCACATCCTCGCGGTTGGGCTTCATGGCGACGATCTTTCCGGTGGGAGCGGCAGGGGCCTCAACGGTGCTGAAGCCCGCTGCTTGATAGACATAGCAGTGCCCGGTCATGCCACGCTGGATCAAGGCCCCGCCCAGAAGCGCTGTCAGCAGCCCGACCAGAGAAAAGCGGCTCAGCCCCAGAAGGGCCAGGACAGCCCCACCCACAAGGGAAGCCGTTCGCTCCATGTCGCAGACGTTGATGTTGCTAAGTCCCCAGGCTTTAACATATTTCGTCGGGTCACTCGTGAATTCTGGCTCATCCATAAAGAAGCCTCCTCAAGAATTCTTAATAGTTCTCGTCGTACTTACCGCACAACTCTGGTTTTTTAAGGAAGCAAGTGTCATACCCTCATATACCTCACGGGGCCAGCGTCGGGGTGGACTGACCCTGCTCTATGAGCACGCGCCTGCTTTTGATGTACCACTGGGGGAGCGAGCGAAAGCGGTCCGCCGTGTTGGTCATGGGCGCGAGCTGCACCTCTTTGACCAGTGTGCTGATGGCGTAGTTGTAGATGGGGTAATAAATGGGGAAGGCAGGAACCTCCTCCGCGAGCAGGGTCTGAAACTGTCGGTAGAGCTCGCGCCGCACAGTAGGGTCTGTGTTGCGGCGTGCTTCCACCAGCAGAAGGTCAGCCCCCTCGCTGGCAAATGAGGTGAGGTTCTGTCCTTCCTCCCCGGTCTGTGAGGAGTGCCAAAGCGGGTAGAAATCAGGGTCGGCGGGGAGACCACTGGTAGGGGTAGTGAGCATCACCAGATCGAACTCGCGCTGTCGCAGCCGCTCGCGCAGGCTATTAGGGGTCACCGGTTTGGCCTCTACCTGCACTCCCAGGCTGGCCCACTGCCGGGCAATGGCCTCCGTCAGGGCCACCAGCCGTGGAGTCGACTCGTCGCTAATCAACGTGAAAGCGAGGGGCTGCCCGTCTTTGTCGCGAATGCCATCGCCATCGCTATCCGTCCAGCCCGCCTCCTCTAGCATATCCGCTGCCTCCTCCGGCTCGTAGGCATAGCGAGGCAATTGCGGGTCAAACGCCCAGTGCGTCTGCATCAGGAACGAGTCCGCCACGATGCCCTGCCGGGCCAGTACCTCGTCGATCAACTTCTGCCGATCCAGCCCCAGCAGCAGGGCCTGCCGCACGGTTCGCTCCTGGAGCATGGGCCGCTTCAGGTTGAAAAAGATGGCCGTGTACCCGGAGACCTGGGTCGTGTAAAGATTCAACGACGTGTCGCCCAGAACCGGCGTGACATCCTCCGGGCGCACCTGTGCGATCCCCATGATCTCTCCGCGTCGATACGCCTGGAGCGTGGTGGCTGCATCCTCATAGAACCGAAAGATTATACGGTCCAGCATCGGTGTCTCCCCGAAGTACTCGGGGTGGGGTTCGAGCACGATTTCCTCCCCGTCCACGCTGGCAATGCGCCACGGCCCCGTGCCGATGGGGAAGCGGGTGAAAGAATGCTCGGGCAACATCTCCACGGGCACCTCGGCAAGCAGATGAGCAGGCAAAATGGGGAGCGTGGTAAAGC
>JACCSL010000081.1 GCA_013812995.1 Ardenticatenales bacterium
GCGTACTTTCTGGATATCCCGAAAGTACGCCTGATTAGCCTGTGAATCTGGCATATCCAGGTTTATAGTATCGCGCTATTGTGATATTACAATACTGTGATACTACGTTACTGAAGAAGACCATGCACAACGTCGCTGAGGTGGACTGGAAAACGCCCTTACCTACCTTTCAATGCGTGCTCCTGGACCGTGAGGACGCCACCCAAAACCCACATCGCTTCTATGAGATTCGCTGGCAAGCCACGCTGCTCGATGACGGGGCGGTGGTGCGCACCTGGGGGCGCAAGGGAAGCGTTGGAGCGTTGGAGCGTTGGAGCGTCAGAACAAACGGCAGGTTTTCCCTCGATGCCTTGTTCCATGCGCTATTCTCCCTTCGCCTTGATGAGAGCGGTGTCGGTTGGCCGTTGCCGTTGCTCCAACGTTTTATCGCTCCAACGCTCCAACGCTTGGGAGGCCGCCTGGCCCCTGATCCGGTCGCTGGTGAAGCGACGCCTGCAACATGGCTATCGCGTTGTTGAGATGGGGGAGGGGTGGCAGAATGGCCCCGCCCAGGACAGGCAGGGCGATAGTACACGAAAGGAGCTGAACATTGAGTGAAGATACGGCTCGCATTTTACACCTGAGAAGGGAGCGCGCTTCGTCACCGAAGGAGAACGGGCGGCGCAGGGAATGCCCCACGAGACAGGCAAAAGGGCCGGACATCCAATACAGACAGCCAGGGCAGGGACGCCCGTCGCCCCTTCGCCCACCGAGGGTGGCGCAGCACTTACCGAGCGCTCGCTAGCAGAGTTGCTCTCCCATCTGCTGGCTGAGTTCACCACCTTGCTGCGGCAGGAAGTGCATCTGGCGCGCGTGGAAGTAGGACAGACCTTGGCTGAGGTCGGGCGCAATGTGGCCCTCATGACCGGAGGTGGCCTGTTGATCTATGCGGCTCTGGGGGTGCGTTTAACAAATGAACCACCAGGGGCCACCAATTTTGCAATCACTTTATAAATCACCTGCTAGTTAGACGACAAGTTAGAGGTGATCGGGTCGGTGATGGGATTGAGATAGCTGCTTTTGCTCGATCTGCTTGGCTAGAATGGGCAACCGACATTAACGTTCGTTAAGAGGCGTCAGTTTGACTGACGATACCATCCGGCAACATAGTTCAGTCTGAACGACGTTACGGCTCGAAACAGGTTAAGTTAGGACAGTCGGAAAATGCCCAAAACCGTGGCCTATCTGCGCGTCTCGACCGACCGCCAGGATCTCAACCAGCAACGGCTGGAAATTCTGGAGTAAGCCCACCGAGAGCGGTTGCATATTGATGAATTCCTGGCGATCTCGATCTTGTCTCGGCAAGAGCGTCGGGCACGCAAAATAGATGAGTTGCTGAGTCTGCTCGCGGCGGGTGATACGCTGGTAGTCACGGAACTGAGCCGATTAGGCCGCAGCACAGGCGAAGTCATCACCCTCATCAACGACCTGCTCCGGCGGGATATTGAGGTGCAGGTTATCAAACAAAACCTGCATCTCACTCCCCAACGGAATGATATGCAGGCTAAGATCATGATTACGCTGCTCTCCCTCTTCGCTGAACTTGAACGGGACCTGATCTCCTTGCGGACGAGAGAAGCCCTGGCCGCTAAAAAAGCCCAAGGCATCCCTCTGGGAAAACCCAAAGGAACGTTGCAGGTTAGCATGTACGACAAAGATCAGCAACGGATCGTCGAACTCCTCAGCCTGGGATTATCTGCCAGAAAAATCGTGCGGCACCTGGGCTATGGTCATCCTTCCAGCTTGCACCACTACATTCAGACCAGGAAGCTGCGCCCGGAAGGGTAAGGAGAGAGGAAGGCGTGCAAGAGTTTACCACGATAGAAGAGTTGCGAACGGCGCTAGACACAGACGATCCTAATGAAGTGATGATAAAGGCGAAACGGTTTCTTGATCGTAAGGTAAAGGAAAAAGACCCAGAAACAAAGCAGCTTTTGCTTCATATCTCTGGTTTCGCGTAAACGGAAGAGGCATTAAGGCGAATTTCCCAATTGAAAATAGAGTTGTTCTGACAAGCCAGCGAGGGCGAGAACCCGAAGGAGCAGTTCAGGGAGAGGGGTTAAGCGCCAGTG
>JACCSL010000141.1 GCA_013812995.1 Ardenticatenales bacterium
CACTGGCCAGAACAGGGACCAGAAAAAGAGATGACTGACCAGCGGCAAACGGGTTTTCCACTCATAATCCGCCCGCAGCTGAATATTTCTCTTCTGGGCGGTTCGATTGCCCCCCACCAGATGCAGAATTTCTAGCTCGGAGCCCTGGACGATGCGCTCCTTCACAGCGGACATATCCAGCTCCAGAAAGGTTGCCAGGCGATCAATCGCGCTACCCGGATCCTCTACCAGATCCTCATAATGGAGCCTCATTACATTTTTTGGCGGGAAGAGGCGTACCACGAGGGAGGTCAATGCATTCACGAGCGCCCAACTGAGCGCAATCTTGAACCCCCGCAGAATAGAGGTTCCGCTTGCCCCGGCTGCCAGGCTCTTGTTGGTTCCCTTCGTGCCGGACCACATCACGGCGCGGCCATCCCGGATGAGATGAATGACTTTAACATCAAAGTGACACAACTTCACGAGGGCGAGGGGCCTGCCCGTGGTCAACCAGGTGGTTTTCGAGGAATCGACGACCAGCGACTTCTCCGGGGTGCTCGCGATGGCGGCCAGGATAGCCTGCATCTGTTGTCGATATTGCTGACCCACCCCCTCGTGCTTCCCGCCCGGTAGGTACTCTCCCCGGATCAGGCGCAACAAGGAACGAGGCGACTCAACTGTCTCTTGAATCTTAGTGGCCAGTTGCCAGTCCGGGATCACTTGTGAGTCAACTCGGCTCAGGATGCTCTGCCAGTGCGGGCATTCCGCGAGCGGCTTGCCACACGAGCAGGTCGCGCCTGCGTCCTTCTGGGCGAGCGTTGCTGGCAGATTAGACATTTCTCCCAGGCTGATAGATATCTCATGATTACCGAGAATAATGTCCAAAATGGTAGAACCACTTCGACCATAGCCTGCGATGTAGACTATTTTGGGGATCATCGTAGATTACACCTATGACTTGATGCGTCATGCAAAAGGCGGTTGAGGGTCTGTCACACCCGCATAATAAGGCGCGGCTGGATACACCCTTCTTCTATAAAATATCTTCTGATAGATACTTGTCGTTTTCGTGAACAAGAAATGAATAGCCATAAATACAAATAGGCTAGGGATAGCCGATATAGGGCCAATGAGCGTCATGTTTCCCAGGAGAAACGACAAGAAAGTCGTCTTTACCAGAGAGGTGGTACTCTTCCCCTGCCTATAAAGGGGTTTGTAGCTCCAGCCACATATCAGCCCCATGATGAAATAGCCGATGATGACACCCGGAATTCCAAAATCAATATAAAGAAAGCCCAGGTAGGTGGGTGTTGAGTTGGTAGTTCCCTGTTTGTAGGGGTTTTGCAGCATCCACAGCTCATAGGCATAGGGAACACCATATTGGACGCCTGGGATGGAGGAAAGGGTGCGCTCGAAATGAACCTTGCCCTGGCGATACTCCAACGTGCCCATGCGTACAAAATCCATCGTGGAAATGTTATTTCCCCCATTGCCCAATAGAATCCGGCTGCCAACCTTGTTGGTCAGCTGGGTCAGGGCATCATCCTCGTTCAGTACGGCGGAGCCTTTGGCGGAGAGGCTGCTCATGAAGATGAGAGCACCGAATCCCACCACAACGGTCAGCATCGTCATCCGAAGCGTCAGGGGGCGCAACAGGGAGAAGCCAATGATGAGAATCATGAGCGCCCAGATAAAAGGTCCGCGCGTTGAATCTCCGGCGATGAAGAGAAAGGTGGGGATGAACAGCAGGAGTGCTGTAGAAAGCCACATCTTCTTTTTCGCATTGAAATAAAGCGCCATCGCCACGAGCATGAGATAGGGCCATCCATACCACGTAAAAATTCTAACAACGTTTTGCCCCCGGTAGGCATTTCCGTACCATTCCGCCTTCGTGAGTTCAAAGCGCTTGGAGGCCGTCAAGGAGCCAATCTCGTTGGTGTTTGAAGGGTCGGTCAGTACAATTTTTACAACATCCAGAATCGGTGGGAGTCCTTGATACTGATAAAGCGCCATCCCGAAGAACAGGCAAGATAATAAAAATACTGCTGCTAGATAAGTTCCCTGG
>JACCSL010000149.1 GCA_013812995.1 Ardenticatenales bacterium
AAGTCGGACCCGACCTGTGGAGGGAGGCCCTCTCCCCGGCTTTCAGCCGCCCCTCTCCCGAAATCGGGAGAGGGGACACTGAGCGAAGCGACGTGGGGGAGAGGGCCATGCTCGCAGAACCGCGACTCCTAAGAAACCTCAGCGTTTCTTCCCCCGTGAAGGAGGCGCTTCGCCTGCTGGCGGTGCTTTTGAGAAGCCCTGGCGATTGCCCTGCCTGCCTTGCCTATGCCCCGCGCTTTCCCCTATACTCTATCGCTTACCGATAGAGCTCTCCTGGCTCGTCAGGCAGGAGCACTAAGTCTAGGGGAATTTGCCTATGTCATTCTCTACATCACGCTTATGGTTCCTGGTGAGTTGTTTGCTGCTCGGGGCGTGCAACGCAGCACCCCCACCGAGCCAGCCCGAAACCACCGCCACCCCTGCCCTCGCCGCCACCTCCGTCGCGGCAACCACGCCGACGGTCGACGCACCCACGGTGCCACTCAGCCCCACTCCGCTAAACACTCCAGTCGTTATGCTTCAACCCAGCCCTGTGACATCCTGCGCCGTGGCGATCCATGAGCCGTTTAGGGAGATGTGGCAACAGGCAGGCGTGAGCGCCGAGAATTGCCCGGCCGCTGACGCGTCCACGCGGGCAGGCGCGCAGGAATTGTTCGAGCGTGGCCGGATGTTCTGGGTAGCCGGTCCCGAGGGGAGCGCGGAAGGCACGATCTATGTCCTGCTGGAGGCGGGCGAGTGGGAGCTGTACCCCGATACGTGGACCGAAGGACAGGTGGACCGGACAGGGCTTACCCCACCGGAGGGCATGGTCGAGCCGCAGCGGGGCTTTGGCAAGGTATGGCGCGAGGAACTCGGGGGTGTCGAGTCCCCTCTGGGCTGGGCCACTGAGTTCGAACAGGGCGGCGAGGTGACGGTGCAGCCGCTGCTGGATGGGAGTTACCTTCTCTCGTTTGATGGGGTGATCTACCACCTACCGCAAGGGCAATCCTGGTCGGCCAAGTAGTGCTGTGATATGCTCAGGCGGACACGCAGTCGATGTTTCATTCACGGAGGCAAAGAAAAACGTGGCAAAGAAAGACGGCAAAGAACAATCCGATGACGCACCCGAGAGCCTACCCAACCCTGGCGATATGACGGTCCCCGAGATCAAGGAGTTGGTGGCGAGTGGCGAGTTGAGTACAGAGCAACTCGTGGAGCTCAAGGAGGCCGAGGCCGAGGACAAGGGGCGTGCAACCGCCCTGAATATCATCGAGCATGCCATCGAGCAGCCCGAGGCGGGCAGTGCCGGGGGCGCAGACGATGCCTCGGATAGCGCGACGGGGGCTGCCGAGCTCAGCGATGGGAAGGATGCCAAGACAGGCGCGGATGCCATCACGTCGGGTCGCGTGCATCTGGAGCGAGGCAACTACGCTCAGGCGCAGATCTACTTCGAGCGGGCGCAAACCTTGTTCGAGAAGGGCAAGGACGAACCCGGCATCTCCAGTTGTCTGGAGGAGATGGCGATTCTCGCGCTGCTGCGGGGCGAGCAGGATCTGGCTCAAAGCCGCTACCAGGAAGCGCTCAATCGGTACCGCGAGCAGGGCAACCGCGACGCTCAGATCGATGTGCTCCAGCAGTTGGGCCTCCTCTACCGAATGCGGGGAGACAAGGCCCAGATGCGCGCCAGCTACGATGAGGCGCGCGCCCTGACGGAGGGAAGTGACGGGGCCACTAGCTGAGTCCCTTTCCCTGGCTCAATGCGCTCTCGAAGGGCTCTCGGTGGGTGATGCCCTGGGAGCCTTCTTCGAATTCAGCAGCGGCGCGCCCTCCAGGCGACTGACGGAGCGAATACTCCCACCTCTGCCCTGGCGCTGGACCGATGACACACAGATGGCACTATCGGTGTTTTCCGTGCTTCGGGCGCATGGGCGAATCGACCAGGACGAGCTCGCGGCCAGTCTGGCAACACACTATGAGCGCGAGCGCGGCTATGGCCTGACCATGCGTGGCATGATGCACCGCCTACGCCAGGGAAAGCCCTGGCAGCAGCACGCCCCTGCACTTTTCGGTGGGCGTGGCTCCTTCGGCAACGGGGGAGCCACGCGGGTGCCACCCCTTGGTGCCTTCTTCGCTCAAGACATTGAGCGGGCCGCGTTAGAGGCGCAGAGCGCCTGCGCGGTAACACACGCCCACCCAGAGGCACTCGCGGGGGCCAGGGCCGTGGCCGCCGCGACAGCGCTGGCCTGGCAGGGGCGCGAGCAGCCCCCACGGAGTCGAGATGCTTTTCTGGCTGAGATACTGCCCCTTCTTGCCCCAAGCGAGGTGCGGGATAGGTTGACCCAGGCGAGCAACCTCAGTTCAACGATCACTGTTACTGAAGCTGCCAGCAGGTTGGGTAACGGAAGCCAGGTCTCAGCACAGGATACCGTACCCTTTGCACTCTGGTGCGCGGCGGGATGGTTGGATAACTATGAGGAAGCCATCTGGCAGACGCTCGACGGGGGGGGTGATTGTGACAGCACATGTGCTATTGTCGGGGGCATCGTGGTGATGGCCAGAGGAATCGAGGGAATTCCCGAACGATGGCACCAAGCGCGGGAACCCCTACCCGGCTGGCCCTTTCGTTGACCCAGCAGGAGAAAAAGTTATGCGCGTACCAGAGGAGTTGATCGGACGCCGCCTCGGACAGTACGAGGTGCAGGCGCTGATAGCCAGTGGTGGAATGGCGGAGCTCTATCGTGGCTTTGATGTGAACCTTGAGCGCCAAGTGGCCCTCAAGGTTCTCTCCGAGGAGGCCACGGCGCAGCCGGATGTCGCGGAGCGGTTCCGCCGCGAGGCGCGACTGCTGGCATCGTTGCGCCACCCGCACATCGTGCAGATATACGATTTTGGCGAGCAGGACGGGTACTTTTATATCGTGCAGGAGCTGCTCCCCGGCCCAACGCTGGCCCAGCGGCTGAGCGAGATGACGACGGGCGCGGGGCTGCCACGCGAGGAGATTCTCGCTATCGCCGGACAACTTGCCAGCGCGCTCGACGCGGCGCACGCGGCGAGCATCATCCACCGCGATGTAAAGCCCTCGAATATTTTATGGAACTCCGCCGGGCGGCTGGTGCTCACCGACTTTGGCATCGCCAAGAATAGCAGCGCCGACGCGGTACTGACCCGCACCGGGCAGGTACTCGGCACCCCCGCCTATGTCTCACCCGAGCAGGCACGCGGGGAACCCCTCGCGCCCGCCAGCGATCTGTATGCGATGGGGGTTGTGCTCTATGAGGTGCTGGCGGGCAAGCCCCCCTTCAGCGGAAGCAACCCGATGGAGGTGGTACTCCAACACCTGGAAAAAGCGCCGCCGCCACTCCCAGTCACCGTGCCAGCCGCCGTGACGGCCGTCGTCGCGCGGGCCCTGGCGAAGGAGCCCTCAGCGCGCTTCGGCAGCGCGGCTGCCCTGGCGCAGGCACTGGAAGAG
>JACCSL010000151.1 GCA_013812995.1 Ardenticatenales bacterium
AGCGGGGATAAAGGGGGCCGTGGGGCTGGTGACCGGCGGCGTGACTGCCGTTGGTACAAACCCTCCCTCCGAGCCAGAAGGAACAGTCGTTCCAAAGCCATTGTTGGGTGTAAGGGTGGGATTCGACGGGCGCGGGGGCAGAGGGGTTTCCAGAGGAGTCACGCTAGGGACAACCAGAAGCTGCCCGGTACCATCAGCGCCATCATCGATGCGCGCACCCACAATGAGCCCATAAGCAAATACCAGGATCACGGTCACGAGTATTCCAATACTAGCTGCTGTTGCAATTGAGATGATTCGTTGCGGGGTCAATGGTTTATTCTTCTCCCAGAAGGCTAGCTTTAAGGGCCATGATACCCAGAAAGCGATTTGAGTCGAATAGCAGCCCTCCCTCGTGAGCCCACGTTGTGTTTTACCCTGAGCAGGTTTGACAGGGTGAGGAGCGATGGATATACTAGCTGCCAACTCATTGGGTGCTACAAGCGCCTTTTTTATTTTATGTAAAAACATCGCGATGCACGGGGTCATCCCCGTGCATTCCTTTGTCGGCCCACATTCGGAGGCAGCTGTGTACGCAATTGTAGAAGTTGGTGGCAAGCAGTATCGTGTTGAGGAAGGGGATGTGCTCACTATCGACCGCCTCGCGGGCGAGGAGGGGGCACAGATCGAATTCGGGCGCGTGCTGCTACTCGGTGGGGACGACAAGACCACTATTGGCACCCCCGTCGTGGATGGCGCGCTGGTCAGTGCGAAGATTCTTGAGCACAAGCGCGATAAGAAGAAGATCGTCTTCAAATACAACAGCAAGAAGCGCTACCGTGTCAAGAAGGGTCATCGTCAACACATCTCGCGCGTGCAGATCCAAACGATCCAGTTCTAAGCAAGCCGGTTGGGAAAGTAATCAAGGAGATAAGCAATGGCACACAAAAAGGGCGGTGGTTCTACCAAGAACGGCCGCGACTCCAATGCCCAACGCCGTGGCGTGAAGGTCTATGCGGGGCAGACGGTAAAGGCGGGCGCTATCCTGGTTCGCCAGGTTGGCACGAAGATCCATGCCGGCGCTAACGTCGGTGTTGGCAGTGACTATACCCTCTTCAGCACTGTGCCCGGCATTGTCAAGTATGCCTGGGTACGCGGTGGGAAGAAGCAAGTCAGCGTTCTACCAGCGGAAGAGAGCGTCTAAGATGGCAAAAGAAGGAATTCATCCGACCTATTATGCGGAGGCACGCGTAATCTGTGCCTGTGGGAACACCTTCACGACGGGGTCCACCATGTCGGAAATCAAGACCGACATTTGCTACAACTGCCATCCATTCTACACGGGCGAGCAGCGCATCGTCGATACGGCTGGTCAGGTGGACCGCTTTATGAAGCGCCTCCAGGTGGGGAGCAGCATCCGCTCCACGCCGCGCCAGGAGAAGAAGTCTCGCAAGCCGATCATCGAGACGGCGGACGAGGGCGAAGAGTAACAAAGCGCCGTATGGCTCAAGAGGAGGTAGAGAAAAAAGCTCTACCTCCTTTTTGTTGTTTTGCTCCTGGACTCGTCATAATGTTTCTCTCCCGCTAAGATGCCCCGTCGTTCTACAACCTCAGGTTGGCCTAAGCCGCCTAGCTTATTTTCGGACAGACCCTTACCTACCTTTCAATGCGTGCTCCTGGATCGGGACGATCCTGCGCAAAACCAACATCGCTTCTACGAGATTCGCTGGCAAGCCACCCTCCTCGACGCAGGTGCCGTGGTGCGCACCTGGGGGCGCAAGGGCGGCCTCCAGCGCCTTCAAGTGACACCCTTTGACACGCTGGAGGCCGCGGGGCGCACGGAACTTGTATAGAGAACAAAAGGTTTGTTATCATAGCCGCGCCAACCATCATCCAACACTCTCTTGAGGAAAGGTCCTATGAATGGCTTCGTTGCTCGCGTGCTGGTCGCCCTGATTATGCCGCTGCTCCTAGCTTGCAGGACAGAGGCCGTACCGATGAGCAGTCCCACTGAGGATGTCCCCGCTGTGGTCGTTGCCTCCAAGAAATTCACCGAGTCCTACATTCTGGGCGAGATGTACACCCTGCTCCTGACAACCCATGGGATTCCGGCCACACACCAGCCGGACCTGGGCGATTCCAATGTGATTCACGCCGCTATGCGCACCGGGACCGTGGACCTCTATCCTGAATATACCTCCTCAGCGCTGCTTGCTGTTCTCCAGGAATCCACCCCGGCTGACCACGATACAATTTACGAGCGCGTCAAAGCGGAGTACGCGCGGCAATTTCAATTCGTCTGGTTGGAGCAGGCACCGTTCAACAACACCTGGGCGCTTGCCACCACCCCTGAGCTAGCGGCCCAGCACGACCTCAGCCGCATCAGCCAACTTCCCGCCCTGGCCCCGCAGGTGCGCCTGGGGGGTGAAGAGGTCTTCTTTGGCCGTGAAGATGGCATGATCGGTCTGGAGGAGCACTATGGCTCCATGCCCTTTGAGCAAAGCCAGGTGCTACCTTTCCAGGAACGTTACATGGCCTTGCTGGAGGGCGAGATTGATGTGGTGGTCGCTTACGGGACCGATGGCGAGATTAGCGGCCATAACCTGGTACTTCTGGAAGATGACAAGGGGTTTTGGCCCCCGTATCAAGTCGCCCCCGTGGTACGGCAGGCGTCCCTCAACCGCTACCCGCAAATCCCCGAGATTCTCAACCCCTTGGCCGCGCTCCTCACCCAGGAAACCATGTCCAGCCTGAACTGGCGTGTGGATGGACCCGAGAAGATGAGCTATCAGGAGGTAGCGCGCACCTTCTTGGCAGAAAACAATCTCCTGCCGCCCGCCAGCAAGCTGCTGTACGTGGTCTATATCGCCGACAAGCAGTGGCAGAAGGTCAAGGAGGCTATCCAGGCCCCAGACGACGTACTGATCGTGGAAGGCCACCTCACCTACGACGAGGAACTGAAGAAGATGAGCGTCTTTGCGGCGAATGTCACCACGAAGGGGCTCGAACAGGCCAAGCGTGGCCGGGCAACGCCCCAGGCGGCACAGGAAGGGAGAGAGGCATGACGCAAGTGCCAGGCAGCCACCGCCTGCTGCTCCTCCTCTGCGCCCTGCTCCTGCTGGCGTGCACCCCGACCCCGCAGGACGGCTCCGCGCTCCAACAGTCAGCGGGGGGGCCGCTCAAGGTCGTCTTCGTCTATATTGATCCGCTGGGAGATCGAGGGTGGACCTGGGCGCATGACCAGGGACGACTTGCCATCGAGGAAGCCTTTGGCGAGCAGGTCGAGACCAGCTATGTCGAGCACCTCCCGCAGGAGGGCGATCCCACCGAGGCGATCCGGGCCTTGGCCGAGCAGGGCTATGATGTAATCTTTACGACCTCCTTCGACTTTATTGAGCCGACGGAGCAGGTGGCGCAGGAGTTTCCCAAGAGCTGGTTTATCTCGATCTCCGGGGACGAGACCGCCCCCAACCTGAGCACCGTTTTTGGGCGCATGGAGAATGCCCGCTACCTGAGTGGGCTGGTAGCCGGAGCCGCCACCCAGTCCAACACGATTGGCTACGTCGCCGCCTATAACATTCCCGAGGTGGTACGCGGCCTGAATGCCTTCACCCTGGGGGTGCGCGTGGTCAACCCCCAGGCTCAGGTCCATGTACGCTATACGGGCACCTGGTTTGGGGCGGAGCAGGAATTGGCCGCCGCCCACACCTTGCTGGCGCAGGGAGCCGATGTGCTCGCGCAGCACCAGGACAGTACCGTGATCCAGCAAGCCGCCCAGGAAGCAGGCGTGCTCTCGATTGGCTATCATTCCGACATGCGGCGCTTTGTGGGCGATAGTGTGCTCACCAGTGCCGTGTGGGACTGGCGGGCCAAATAT
>JACCSL010000163.1 GCA_013812995.1 Ardenticatenales bacterium
CCTTTAATCCGCAAGAGCTGCGCCTGCGGCTCGCCATTGGCAAACGCATTGTGGAAGGCGAAACGCAGTTGCGGGCCGCGCGCGATCAGGCGGCAGCAGCACTCGTCGAGCAGACGACCGCGCTAGCCGCCCTGGAAGCGTCGGAGCAACGCTTCCGCTCCGTGATAGAGGTCCTGAACGAAGCCGTCATCGTCATCAACAGCGCGGGTCTGGTCCACCTCTGGAATCCTGGGGCAGAGCGCATCTTTGGCTATCCGGCAGCACAGAGGCTGGGCCAGCCGCTCACGGGCCTGATGCCAGAGCGCTACCGGGCCGCGCACCAGGCCGGGCTCGACCGCTTGCGGCAGGGCGATACCCCACACCTCATGGGACAAACTCTCACCCTGCACGGGCTCCGCCGCGATGGCAGTGAATTTCCCCTGGAGCTGTCCATTGGGCGCTGGCAGGCAGGCGAGGTGGTCTTCTACAGTGGTATTCTGCGTGACATCACTCAGCGCCAAGCGACGGAACGCGCGTTACAGGAGCAAACGGCCTTTGTAGAGCTATCGCACGCGGTCGCCGTGGCGGCCAATGAAGCCACGAGCATTGATGCCGCGCTACAGGCCGCGCTGACGCTCGTTGGGACACACATTGGCTGGGAGGTGGGGCATGTCTACCTGCGGCCGGCCGGGGCGAGCCCTCACCTACTTCCCGCACTGCTCTGGCATCTGAGCGATCCAAGCGCCTTTGCGCCCTTCCGGCGGGCGACCGAAGCGCAGCCGTTCGGCCCTGGCGAGGGCCTGCCCGGCCAGGTGCTGGCAACGGGCGCGCCGCTCTGGCTCACCGATCTCACCGAGGACGGCACCTTTTGCCGCGCCGCCTCGGCCCAGGCGGCGGGTCTCCAGACAGGCGTAGCCGTTCCGGTCCTGGTGGAAACCCAGGTGGTGGCGATCCTGGAGTTTTTCACCACGCAGGCGCTGCCCCAGGACCAACCTTTGTTGGAGGTTCTGGGGCAGATTGGCACCCAGCTAGGGCGCGTGGTGGAGCGCCAGTGGGCCGCCGAGGCACAGGCACGGCAAGCCGAGGAACTGGCCCGCTCCAACACGGAGTTGGAGCAATTTGCCTATATCGCCTCCCATGATTTGCAGGAACCGTTGCGGATGGTCATGAGCTATTTGCAGCTTCTGGAGCGGCGCTACCAGGATCGCCTGGAAGGGGACGCGCTGGAATTCATCGCCTATGCGGTGGATGGGGCCGCGCGCATGAAAGCCCTCATCAACGATCTACTCGCGTATTCGCGCGTGGGCACGGAGGAGGGCCCCCCCCAGCCTATCCAGGCCGACCGGGTGCTCCAGCAGGTGCTCGGGGACCTGCAAGTGCGCCTGGCGGAGAGTGGGGCGCACGTCACACATGAGCCCTTGCCCACGGTGCTGGTCGCTGAGGCCCACCTCCACCAACTGTTGCAGAATCTAATCGGCAATGCACTCAAGTTTCAGCGCGCCCACCCGCCGCAGGTTCACATCCGCAGCCAGCCCCATGCCGACGGCTGGCTTTTTAGCGTGCAGGACAACGGCATCGGCATTGCCCCGCAGCATGTCGAACGCATCTTCGCCGTCTTCAAACGGCTTCACACGCAGCAAGAGTATCCGGGCACCGGTATCGGGCTTGCCATCTGTAAGCGGATTGTGGAGCGTCACGGCGGCCAGCTTTGGGTTGAGTCGGAAGTCGGCCAGGGATCGACCTTTTATTTTACCTTACCTAGAGGATGATTACGATGACACAGCCAGGAACTCGTCAAAAGATGGACATTTTGCTTGTGGAAGACAATGCAGGCGATGTGCGCTTGATCCAGGAAGCCTTTCAGGAGGCCCAGATGCGCACGACGCTCCACCTTGCCGCGGATGGCGAGCGCGCGCTGGCCTTCCTACGCCAGGAGCCAGGATACGAAGCGGCCACGCGCCCTGATCTGATCCTGCTCGACCTGAATCTGCCGCGCATGGATGGGACCGAGGTGTTGGCCCAGATCAAGGCGGACCCGCATCTCAAGCGCATCCCCGTCGTGGTCCTAACCACCTCGCAGGCCAGGGAGGACATCCTGAAAAGCTATGACCTCCATGCCAATTGTTATATCACCAAACCCGCAGACCTTAGCCAGTTCCTTCAGGTGGTCGCGGTCGTCGAGCAGTTCTGGTTTGAAACAGTGCAGTTACCCCCGGACTAACAGAAAGATAGGTGGAAAGATGTCGTTACTCAAACGCTTGGGGTCTCGTCCGCCGGAGGAATCTGGCGGGGGGGGCACAGGGGCTTCGGAAAGCAGCACATCGGAAGCCGCCCCCCTCCACCTGCTACTCATTGAGGATAACATGGGCGAGGCGCGCCTCTTGCGTGAGATGCTGGCAGAGATACCTGGCACGCCCTTTCACCTGACCCATGTGGATCGCCTGAGCGCGGCCCTCAAGCGCCTCGATAGCCAGACGTTCGATCTGATCTTGTCGGACCTGACGTTACCCGACAGCGACGGGATGGAAACCTTCCTGGGCCTCCACGCTCACTCCCCCGAGATTCCGATTGTCGTGCTCAGCGGGCTGGATGACGTGCGCCTGGCGGTACGTGCCGTGCAGCAGGGGGCGCAGGATTACCTGTTCAAAGGCCAGGTGATGCCCCTTGATCTGGTGCGCGCCTTGTACGCTGCCATTGAGCAGCACAAGGTGCAACGCGAACAAGCCCGCCAGGCCCAGCCGGGACCGTCTGGCAAGCTGGTGGCCTGCCTGGGAGCCAAAGGGGGCATGGGCACGACCACGGTGGCGCTCAATCTTGCCGCTGCCCAGGCAGGCCACCAGAGCACGCTAGCCGTGGAACTGCGCTATAGCCTGGGCTCCTTCGCCTTGCAACTCCAACAGACGCCGTTGTTGACACTCAATGAGTTGTTGACCTCCGCTGCACCTCGCCTCACCGAGCGGGAACTCCGGCAGCGCGTGGTACGGCTGCCCTCGGGTGTAGGGGTATTATTTGGACCACAAAAAGTGGGTGACTGCACCGCCCTGGAGCCGAAACAGGTGACAGCACTCTTACCTTTGCTCAAAGGGATGGCCCAATGCGTGGTGATGGATGTGGAATACAGCCCCACCCAGGCCACCCAGACAGTGCTTCAAGGCTGTGACCTGGTGCTGCTCATCGTAGAGCCAGAGCCGGTGGCGGTCGCAGCGAGTCGGGCGATGCTGGAGTTCCTGGCAACCTGGGGCATCAGCGGCAGTCTCGTGGCGGCGGTGATCCTCAATCGCGCGGCGGCCAGTGGCGCGCTGAAACCGCACGAGGTGCAGGCTCATCTGGGCTGCCCCCTGCTGGGGATCGTCCCTCCGGCAGTTGAACTGTGTATGATGGCAACCCGGCAGGGGGTGCCGCTCGTGCTGGGGCAGCCCACGCATATCGCCGCCCAGAGTCTCATCGAGGTGGCAAACAAATTGCGCGCCGACGCCCTCCTCCCCCTAAAGCTCTAAGGTGCCCTGCGAGGGATCGGGCTTTATCCCCCTCCCCGGAACCGTTTGGCAGCCGTGACGCAGCACCCAGGGCTTCTCAAAAGTCGGACCCGACCTGTGGAGGGAGGCCCTCTCCCCGGCTTTCAGCCGCCCCTCTCCCGATTTCGGGAGAGGGGCCACGGAGCGAAGCGACGTGGGGGAGAGGGCCATGCTCGCAGAACCGCGACTTTTGAGAAGCCGTGACGCAGCACCCTCTTCCCAAGCGACGCCGCGTCCCTTATAATACAATAACCGCTTATTTCTGAGAGAACAGCGAGCGTGGTGCCATGCAAGTAGCCCCCTTCCCGCCCAATGAAAGCGAGCGCCTCCTCGCTCTGCACCACCTGGAGATTTTGGATACGCCGCCCGAGGAGCGTTTTGACCGGATTACCCGGCTGGCGCTGCAACTCTTTCAGGTTCCGATGGCCCTGGTCAGCCTGGTGGATGCGAACCGTCAGTGGTTCAAGTCCTGCCAGGGGCTCCACGCGCAGGAGACAGACCGCAGCATCTCTTTCTGCGCGCACGCCATTCTTCAGGATGACCTATTAGTGATTCCCGACACGCACGAGGACCCCCGCTTTGCGGATAACCCCGTGGTAACGGGCGAGCCTCATATCCGCTTTTATGCAGGCTATCCCTTGCGAAGTGCCGAGGGCTATTCCCTGGGTACGCTCTGCATCGTTGATCGGAAACCGCGCACGCTAGGCGCGGCGGAACGACAGGCCATGCAAGACCTGGCGGCCCTGGCCGAGGCAGAACTCAACAATATCCATCTTCAGCAGGCGCTGCTGGTGGAACAGGAACGGACGGCGCGGCTGGAGAGCGAGGCGCGCTTCCAACTCCTGGCGGAGAACATTGATCAGGTTTTCTGGCTGAGTTCGCCCGACATGCGCCGCCTAGACTACGTAAGCCCGATGTACGAAAAGATTTGGGGCCGCCCGCGCGCGAGTCTCTACGAGCAGCCTGCCTCCTTCCTTGATGCCATTCACCCGGCGGATCCGGCGCGGGTCATTGCCGCCCAGCCGCTCAAACAAGCCGGACCCTATGAGCAGGAGTATCGCATCGTCAAACCCGATGGCACAGTGCGTTGGGTCTCAGCGCGCGCCTTTCCGATTCGGAATCAGACGGGGGAGGTGATTCATATCGCGGGGATATCGGAGGATATTACGGCGCGCAAGGAGGCTGAGCAGGAAGCGCAGGCCCAACTGGAGTTTGCCCACCAGATTATGAACGCGATGGGGCAGGGGCTGAGCGTGACGAACCGCGCGGGCTATTTCGACTATGTGAATCCCGCGTATGCCCAGATGGTGGGACATACCCCGGCGGAGTTGATCGGTCGGTCCCCCCGCGAGTTTGTAGTAGCAGAAGAGCTAGCCAAGCTAGAGGAAGCGCGCGCGCGCCGCCTGGCGGGGGAGCAAACCTCCCACGAGTTCAGGCTAAAACGAGCGGATGGCAGCGCGGTGTATGTGCTCATTACGGGGGTTCCCCGCTGGCGCGAGGGCGAGATCATTGGCACCATCGCTGTCACGACCGATCTCACGGAGCGTAAGCAAGCCGAGGAGGCGCTGCGGGAAAGCGAGGAGCGCTTCCGCCGTCTGGCGGCGGCCACCTTCGAGGGCATCGCCATCCATGACAACGGGCTTATCCTGGATGTCAATCAGGAACTGAGCACCATGTTCGGGTACGAGCCCGCCGAGTTGATCGGCATGAATGCCGCCGCCTTGGCAACCCCGCAGTCGCGCCTCCTGGTGTTGGACCATATTCGTGCTGGAGATGAGCGGCCCTGTGAGGCTGTTGGCGTGCGCAAAGATGGCTCGACCTTTCCCGTCGCGATTTCAGGCAAGGTGCTTCCGCACCAGGGGCGGATGGTCAGCGTCGCCGTGCTGCGGGACATTACGGAGCAAAGGGGCGTCAAGGCTGAATTGGAGCAGCAGTACTGGCAAGCGGAGTACGCTCGCACCGAGACGCGCGCTATCCTGGATGCGGTCAGCGAGGCGATTATTCTGCTGACCCCCGAGTATCGCGTGCATACGGTCAACCAGCGCTTCTGTGATCTCTTTGGCATCCAGGCCGACGAGGTTCTGGATCGCCCCCTGCCTGAGTTGCGGCTTTTTCTGGAGAAGGTGCTAGAAGACCCGGATGCCTTCCGCGCCCTGGTAGCGACCACGATTGCCGCCCCCAAGACGCAATTCGCAGACC
>JACCSL010000195.1 GCA_013812995.1 Ardenticatenales bacterium
GGGGACACGGAGCGAAGCGACGTGGGGGAGAGGGCCTCCACGCAGAGCCATGACTCCACCACAAATTCCAGCAGAACCAGTTACGTTTTACGTTTTATGGTTATGCCCCGGCTAACACGGGAATTTCCTCCGGCTGCTCGGACGAGCGGGGAAGCAGCATCCAGACCACAACCAGGGTCAGAAGGACACCACTTCCGGAGATAAGGAAGACCATACGGGGCGAGGTCAGTTCCAGCAGCGGGCCGCCCGCCGCATAGGCCAGGTTCGCCGCAAGGGCAGCCCCGCTGTAGATGAGACCGAAGAGACGACCTAGCATATGGCGGGGGACGGTACGCTGGATGAGCGTGTCATTGGAGACATTCTCAAGCCCGTTGCCAGACCCCGCCAACAACTGCGCCGCCAGCGCCAGCGCGACCGTGGGCGCGAGCCCGGTCAGCAGCGTTCCTGCTCCCATCAACAGGATGCTGAACAACAGCATCATGCTGGGCGCAAACCTCCCACTCCAACGCAGCAGAAGCAGCGGAAAAAGAATCATCCCGACGCCGTAAGCAGATGATAGAAGTCCAAAGCCTGCCGCATCGGTGCCCAGACTCTCCTGCGCCAGAAAGACCAGGGCCACATTGTCCAGGGCTGCAAACGTCACCACCAGGAAGAGCCCCAGCGCGACGGCCCGTGCCGTGGGCTGCTGGGCCAGGTAGGTTACGCCCTCCCAGGTACTCTTGAGAACACCCGTGCGCTCCTCCGTGCTGGGCACAGGGGGGAGCGGCGGCAGTTGGCGCAGCAGCAGCGCCGAAAGAATAAAGCTTACTGCGTTGAAGAGCAGCACTCCCTGCACGCCAATCACCACGATGAGTACGCCGCCCAGCACGGGGCCAAGCGCGAGGCTCAGGTTCAGCCCGGAGCCCAGGAGGGCGTTCGCGGCAGGTACGTCGTCCGGGGCAACCAGGGTGGGGAGCGCACTGCGCCCGGCTGGGCTGAAGAGCGTGGCAAAGAACGCGGCCAGCGCGACCAGCCCCAGCAGAATCGGGAAGGGAGGCAGGAATAGGGCAATCGTTCCCATCAGCAGCGCCTGAGCCACCTCGCAGATCAGCATCAGGCGGCGCTGGTCGGTGCGATCCACCAGGGTTCCGGCAAAGGGACCGAGCAGGCGTGGCAGGCTTTGGGCCAGGAGCAGAAAGCCTACGGCAGTGGCATCCCCCTCAATCTGGCTGACATACAGGACCAGGGCCACGGTTGCCAGAGTATCTCCCAAAAAAGAGATGGTCCGCGCGCTCCATAGCGCCCGATAAACAGCGTGCGAGGCAAGCAATCCTAAACGGCTCATTTTTTCCCCCTGGCGGTTTGAATAATTTCAATGAGGGTCAGTCTATCGAAGGCCGACACAACAAGCCATGTCCCAGGGGGCAGTCTTTCCCTGTCCATAAGGACAGGCTCGCTCTACTGAACCAGATGAAAGCCGTCGGAGGAGGCATGATAGCTCGCCAATAGGGCACTAGCCTCTTTATTAGCGGGGTCGTGTTGCACGACCTTCAGTAATAGCGGCTCTGCCTGCTCACGTTGACCAAGTAGCTCATAGCAGAGTGCCATGTTGTAGAGCGTGCCACTGTGCTGTCCATAAATCGCGACCGAGCGCTCGAAGTAGAGAAGCGCATGGCGGTAGTCATCCATAGCATAAAGCAGGTAGGCAATCTGATTCGCCAGGTCCAATTCCTCGCCGAGAGGAAAGTACAAATTCCACACCCGGTCAATGGCCTGTCTGAGCCCCGGACGCTCTTTCTCATCCAGGGTAGGGGCCAGGGCGAAGAGGCGTGGCAGATAGCGTGCCAATTGTTGGCTGTCATAATGGGCGAGGCGCAGGTAGGCCAGAATCTCATCTATCGTCATTTCTGCAATAGAGTGTCGCGCGTGGCTGATGATGGTGAAAAAATCATCTGGCCCAAACTCCTGGATGTGGCGCTGGTAGGCCCGCTCCGTCTCCCGATAGCCCAAAGCCTCTGGGAGGAATAGTAGGGCCAAGACACTCATATTGCTGGGCGTAGCGGTTGGAACGAGGGCGAGACCATCGCTTTGCTCACAGAGCACCTTGAAGGCATGGTAGTTGACCTCCAGGGAGAAGCTGCCATGCAGGAGCAGGGAGGGAGCCTCTTTTCCCTGGAGCCCTGCCAACTGCTGCTCTCCCTTGTCTGCGGATAGTAGTAGGAGCCCTTTTTTGGAAACATTCCTTAATTGCTGTATACAGCGTAGGCCCACGGCTGGAAACAATAGGTGGGTATCAGCCAGAGATTGTTGATACTCTGCCAGCAATTGTTGGAGATAATCCTCCTCATAGGGAGCCTGGGAGAGTGGCTGGAACTCGTAGTAATAACTGAAATGGTCCAACAATTCAGCAGGGGTGAGGGTAGTGGGTTCCTCCTCAACGACCAGAGAAATCAGTCCCTCCTGGCACTGCTGCTCATGGATGTAGTAAAGATCCTGAGGAATGCTATCGAAAAGATAATTGGCGATGACGACCAGGGGACGATTCAAGCTTTCTTTGGTAATCACCTGAGTAGTCAATTGCAGGGCGAGTGACTCTGGCTGTTCGACGTCGAACAGTGCAATATCTAAGAGGCCACGCTCAAAGAAGGGTTGAAAGCGGGGATGCTGCCGCCAGAAATCCAGGTTGCTCTGGGCAAAGTCGGTCAGCACATAACGAAAGAGGGTGGGGGGCACCCGCGCCTGCTCGCACAGGTGTATGAGGTGTTGGAGAAAATGAAACGCAAACCGTCCTGAGCCAGCCCCCAACTCGCAGAGGATAAGGGGCTCATTCAGGGAGGAAGTGCCAGGGTCCAGGCGGGTCTGATCGCGCAGGAAGGCAAAGACAATCTCAGCATAGCTAGTCGCGATGATGGGATTACTGGTAATGTAATGGGGCACCTCGCCCTGACGCCAGGCATCCACGCCCTTTTCGGTGAAATAGTGCTGTTGCCAGCGCCAGAGCAATGATCTGGAAAAGCGTTGCTGCTTTTCCAGCAGGTACCTGGTTTTTTCCTCTCCCATTGACGATAACGTCTACCCGTCGACGCCCGAGAAGGTCAGGAAGCCCCCAGCATTTGTCCCGATTTGGACCTCGTAAAAACTCGCGTTGTTGACGCGCAGGAAGCATGTCTGTCCTACGGTAAGGGCTCCTGGTTGTAGCACCGTCTGGTAATCTGAGCCATAGTATACATAGCCGGGTGTTGCATGGGGTGTGGGGACGTTCACCTGCGGGGCTGCCACAGGAACGGCCGAGGGAAGCGACGCAACATTGAATTCCTCCAGGCTGTAAACCCGTCGCCCATAACTCTTGGCATCCAAGCCGTGGGAATGGCTACTCAGCAGTCCTTCCAGAGTTTTGCCCGCGTTTTGAGCGTCCTGCCCTTTTTGCAGAAGGAGGGCTTTGCCGCGCCTGAACCAGTCGCTGGCCGCCATAGCTCCCACCCCTATCATCGACCGATCTTCGCCCGCCCATAGACCTCGGTCCCCTAATTTTGCAGTGATCCAGCCCGACATTTTTACCAAAAATGCCTGACGCTCCTCTTGTTTGTCAAAGGGAATAGCCTCCAGCGCCTCATCCACGCGGCTACCAAGGAGTGCCGCCTTTCGATCCATGTAGTTGAACATGGCGATGGTATGGGCGGCGGTTCCCTGATTACCACCGATCTGCGTGTGCGCTTGAACGATCTGACCTGCCAGCCCCCCTATTCCCCCGAAGGCTCCTACCTCACCCTGAATATCCAGAGAATCGATGGCCTCAATGGCCGTTTGCATCACCAGTTCGGGATTCATAAGTTTGACTGTTGGATGAAAATCGACCTGTGTTGCCGGTACGGTACGGATAACCTCGCTTGTATCATTCGTGCCGCCCACGCGAACCTCATAGTTGCTACCGGACACGGACTTGATTGCGCCATACCAGGCCGGGCCACCATCGTTGACCTGCACCTGCGTTCCTGTCGGTATTCCCGTCAGACGCTGAATCTCCACGCCCTTTCGCTGAAGCGCTGGTTTACTCTTGGCTTGGTTATCCGTTCCCAGAAGTTTGCTGACTGCCTGGTTTCCAATAGAGCGTTGTAGGTGTAGGACATCACTCGGGGTAAGCGAGGTGGGATCTTGCCTAACCCGTTGGATGTTGGGAGCCGCCAGAGATTGTTCATTCCCCGCATCGACTTTAGCATCTGGACTTGATTGTTTTGGAGGACTTTGGTGCTGATTTATAACTGTTTTTTTGGGGGGCATGATACCTCCATGCAAGTGACACATCCTACACACCGAATTTGTTCAGTTTAGCAGATGCATACTCTAATTACAAGGTAAAATTACAAAATAGGGGTGAGCCTCCATGAACATCCATGATCTGCTGAACAAGATGGAATCCGCCGAGGAGGGGTTTCTGAACACAGAGTTCCTGGCCCCGGTGCTGCCGGGCCGCCAGGTGCAGGTGCGCATCGCGGGGATGAGCTGCACATTGCGGGTCGTGGGCGAGGCAGAGCTAGGCTGGGCGATCCTCAAGCCGCTCGCCCTGGATCGTGCGCGCATCGTCGGCAAGGCCAGCCTGCAGCAGGTGCGCGAGTTCCTGGAGCTGTTCCCCGCCGTGCGGCTGCTCCTGCTAGCGCGCGCGGGAGCCGATTGGCTGGCGCTGCCTGCCCAGCGCGGGGACCGGCGCTTCCGCTTCGAGGGACCGGTACGGGTCCACTTCGCGGCGGGCGTCGAGCCCTTCCAGCAGATCATTGCCCGTTTCGATGGGCGGCACTGCTGGTTCCAGGAGATAGACCGCCGCCGCACCCCGGCCATTGCAG
The DNA here is from genome assembly GCA_013812995.1 of Ardenticatenales bacterium. Classification (GTDB taxonomy): domain Bacteria; phylum Chloroflexota; class Anaerolineae; order Ardenticatenales; family Ardenticatenaceae; genus JACCSL01. The sequence continues at coordinate 4,818 of JACCSL010000195.1, forward strand.
CCTACCTGCGCGATTCCTTCGCCAACGAAACCGCGCCTGAGACGCTGCACAAGCCAACGCTTACCGCCGAGGAGCGCGAGGTGTATAGCGTGGCCTATCGGGCTGTGGAACTGGCAAAGCGCGACCGCGTAGAGCTTCGCCTGGCCGACGCGCTGGAGCACGCGGGGGCTACACTGACCTCCTACATTGAGCGCGAGGATGGGTACACGGTGGCCTTCATGGTGGATGGTCGCCCCTATCGTTCCACAGTCCACAAGAATGATCTCACCGTGCTCGTCGCGGGTATCTGCCTGGCCGGGCAGGATCGCCGCTTCGACCTGCAAAGCCTGGTCGGGGTCTTGCGCGAGGGAGAGCAGCGCGACTACCTGGTATCCGTCGGCGATGACGGTAGCCTCGACGAGGAGACATACTGGCAGGTCCACCCGCCCGAAGAGTAACGAGTTGCCTAGTGGTGCGTCAAGCGTCGATGGGTGAGAACGTAAAACGACCTCGTTTTATCAACCCTTCCCAACGTCCTTATCCATTACCTCATCCCTGACAGACCACTAGATGAAAAATTTTTAATAGAGCATACAGCCCTTTTCATTCAAGGTTTACGCGACTCCGATACTCTGGCTCTACCATCCCCCATCAAAGACTTCATAGGCCGGAGAAGGGTACCGTGATCGAAAACGATTTACATCTCACGAAGAGCCACCTGCTGCGTCGCATTCTCCAGCAGCAGGTGGAACGGCTGGAAGCGGAAAAGGCGGACCTCCAGACGGAGGTGGCACGCCTCGAACAGGGACTCGTCCATTCCAGGGACTCCGAGGACGGGGCATCGGTGGATTCTGCGGTCACGGAGCTTCAAACCCTGGTCGAGGAAACGCTGGCGAGCATTCGCGCCATCAGCGAGCAGGCCCGGCGCGAGGCTACCTTCACGCTCAAGGTAACGCGCCACGAGCAGGAGCGGGTTCTCGAAGAGATGGCAAGCCTGCTTCAGGAAGGAGAGCGGCTGAGAGAGCTTCTTCTGGAAGCGATGGAGGGCGTCCATAGCATCGACGAGCAGGGCCAGAGCCACACCGCCCTCATGGTGAAAGAGGCGCACCTGCAACAGGAGCGCTTCATTATAGAGGTTAGAAGTCTCCACCACGGGCGCAGCAGTGAGGCGGCGCTCGCGCAGAAGCGGCACAAGATTGCCAGTCTCCGGGAACGCGCGCAGGCCGAGGCCGAGCGGGTCAAGCTGGACGCGCATCTGGCGCGCGAAAAGATGGTTAAGGAGATCAGGCTGCTACATGAGGAGAGTCAGAAGCTACGCGGCGCGGTGGGTCGCGCACTGGATCATGCCCACACGCTCAGCGAGGGGATCTATGTCGGCGCGTCCCACGCCGTGCAGCCCAACGAAAGCGCACAGGCCAAGACACCCTCAACAGTGCGTGTGCCGCAGACCAGCACGGCCCTGCCGGAGCCGCCCCCGCCCCCGAAGCGCCATCCCTTGCAGGGGCTGCTTGTCACGATGCTATTCGCGTTTCTGCTCGGCCTCACGGCACTGAGGGGCGTTGAGGAGTTACCCGGCACTTCCAAGGACTTTCTCCTGGACTATCGCTATATGATCTGGATTGTCGGCGGAGCCATCACCTACTGGCTTCTGACAAACCTGAACGGCTGGGAGCACCAGGCACGTACTGGGAAATGGCTTGCCGAGCGGGACTACGCGATCTGGTGGGTCTGGCGGGCACGCATCGCCCTTGTCCTACTCATCCCCCTCCTCACGCTGACAA
>JACCSL010000348.1 GCA_013812995.1 Ardenticatenales bacterium
GGCAAAGATGCTAGAAGGTAAGTCTGCATCATTGTTTTTTTGAATAATGGTTAAGGCTGTCGGATTTAGGGGATTTGCAAAATAAGGAAACAGTTTGTGTTGCAGCACATTATAACCGAGTTGGTCGGAAATTCCTTTTAGATTTTTGCAGTATCCGTGAGAATCCATTCTTTTTCTTGCCTCATCACTTGCGAGCTCATAGGCTGGCTCTAAGAGGATCAAAAATTTCCTTGTAACTCGATATAGCTCTCTCAAAATGGGCTCTTCGTTGCCACCATTGGGTTCAATAGAATGGGACGTGTAGACAACATCGACAGAATTATCAAGAAATGGAATATTGAACAGATCCCCCGAACATAGGAGGGTGTTGGTAAGCCCCTTGCTACCAAGCCACCGTTTTGCATAGGCGACTCTTGACCAGCTTAAATCGAATCCATAAGCCCTTATATCGTCAGGTATATTTTGTAGAACACCAGATAGGGTCGTTGCTTCCCCAACACCCGCTTGAAGAATAGAGTTGGGTTCACACAAAGCAAGAATGATAGAGGCTATTTCGCGCGAATACTCCTCCTTCAATCGCGCTATCTTTTCATCTTGCATCGCGGCGACATAGCTTCCAGTTTGGAGATCATAGGAAACCTCGATAATTTCACGAGTGTTGTGCTCCACGCCCTGTTCTTTACGCAAGAAGGCGCTGATATTTTGCCCCTGCCTGTACAACTCTTCTAATTGACGTGGTGTTGTCATATGCCTCTCTTTACCGATTAAGAGCCTGCGATTAAATTTCGCTCCTTGTTTGGAAATAGACGCTAGGCCAGGAGGCCACGAATCAGGGCCTCGCAGAGTGGCTGCGCGACGGTCTCGCAGAGTGTTTTCATGTAGCGGGCAGCGGGGCAGGCCAGCGAGGTGTCGAGGACATAATGTACCTCATCGGCGACCCGCACCTCCATCCCGACACGCCCGTAGGCGTCGTTTAGCATACGGACCTCGAAACGATGGTTGCCGTGCTCGTAAGGATGGACCGTAAACGAGACGCGCGCGGTGCCATCCAGCCAGTTGTGGTAGAGGGCCGAGAAGTCGAATGCCTCACGAATCTGCTCCGGGTCAGCATGGTGGGTGTAGGCCAGCAGAACCAGGTGACTGGCGACGCTCTGGAGGACATTCTCGAAGCCCGCCACCGCGTACTCTACCTCGACGTCCCGCAGCCCGACCTGCGCGTTGGCCTCGTCGAACTCGCGATGAAAGAGCGCCGTCAGCCGCTCGACCTCGCGCAGCAAGTCTGATGCTTTGACCAGGGCAGGGACCGCCGCCACCACCCGCGCCTGGAGCGTAGCGAGGGCCTCCCGCGAGCCATCCATCGTCCCGAGTCCGTCCCATTCCTTGGGCTCGAAGTAGGCCACCCCGAAGCTCTCGGGCAGCCCCCACTGCCGCCGGAAGGTTCCCAGCGGCTCCAGGGTGCGTCTTTGATTCTCGATCAACAATTCCATGAGACCCCTACATGCGGAAGACCCCCCACTGCGTGTCGGGGATGGGCGCGTTCAGCGTGGCGCTGAGGGCGAGGCCAAGTGCGCGGCGTGTGTGGGCAGGGTCGAGGATCCCATCGTCCCAGAGGCGCGCGGTAGAGTAGTAGGGATTCCCCTCCTGCTCATACTTGTCCAGGATGGGTTGCATGAACTCGGCCTGCTCGTCGGGCGTCATTAGCGGCTGTGCCTGGCGCGCCAACTGATCCTGCTTGATCGTCAGCAGTACGTTCGCCGCCTGCTCGCCGCCCATGACCGAGATGCGCGCGTTCGGCCACATCCAGAGGAAACGGGGGCTGTAGCCACGACCGGCCATGCCATAGTTTCCCGCACCGAAGGAGCCGCCAACAATCAGCGTGAGCTTTGGCACCGCCGCGTTGGCGACCGCGCTGACCAGCTTGGCCCCATCCTTGGCGATGCCGCCCGACTCGTACTCGCGCCCCACCATGAAGCCGGTAATGTTTTGCAGGAAGAGAAGCGGAATCTTGCGCTGAGCGCATAGCTCGATGAAGTGCGCGCCCTTCAAGGCGGACTCGCTGAAGAGAATCCCATTGTTGGCGATGATGCCGATAGGGTACCCGTAGAGCCGCGCCCAGCCGCAGATGAGTGTCGTGCCGTAGTTTTGCTTGAACTCACGGAAGCGCGAGCCGTCCACGAGGCGGGCAATCACCTCGCGCACATCGTAGCTCTGCTTGAAGGTGGGCGGAATCACGCCATAGAGCGAGTCCGGGGGATAAAGCGGCTCCTCGGGGGGCGCGACATCCTGCTCGACTCGTTTGCGGGTGTTCAGCCCTGCCACGATGTCCCGCACAATCTGGAGCGCGTGCTCATCGTCCAGCGCAAAGTGGTCGGCCACGCCGGAGACGCTGGTGTGGACCTCGGCCCCGCCCAGCTCCTCCGCTGTGACCTCCTCGCCCGTGGCCGCCTTGACGAGCGGCGGCCCCGCCAGGAAGATCGTCCCCGTGCCTTTTACGATGATAGTCTCATCGCTCATCGCCGGGACATACGCGCCGCCCGCCGTGCAGGAGCCCATGACAGCCGCGATCTGGGCGATGCCCTTGGAACTGAGGCGCGCCTGGTTGTAGAAGATGCGCCCGAAGTCATCCACATCAGGGAAAACCTCGTCCTGCATGGGCAGGAAGGCCCCACCGGAATCCACGAGATAGATGCAGGGGAGGTGATTTTCCTCCGCGATGGTCTGCGCGCGCAGGTGCTTCTTCACGGTCAAGGGGTAGTAGGAGCCGCCCTTCACCGTCGCATCGTTCGCGACGATCAGACACTCCCGCCCCTGCACCAGCCCAATACCCGTGACGATGCCTGCCGCCGGGGTCGCAGAGTCATAAACCTCGTGCGCGGCCAGGGGCGAGAGTTCCAGAAAGGGCGCGCCGGGGTCGAGCAGGCGGTCGATGCGGTCACGCACGAACATCTTGCCCTGCTCGCGGTGCCTCTCCTGGTAGCGTGGGCCACCCCCCTGCCGCGCCTCGGCCAGGTGCTGGCGAAGCTGAGCAGAGAGCCGCTGATTGTGCTCGTAGTTGCGCTGATACTGCTCGTCGCGCGAATTTAGTTGGCTTTCGAGGATTTCCATAACGACTACAACTCTCCGCTCATATTTTCCATCCCCTCTCCAATATCCTCGGCGGGTGGGGGCGGGGCTGTTTCTTCGGTGTCCTCAGGCAGGTCAAGGTAAGGAACCTCGGTGGGTTCATCGCTCTCCACAAGGGTATTAGGCGCGGCCAGCGGCTCGGTGATGAAGCGCGGCCTGGGCATGGCCTCCGTCGTCTGCTCGGCGCTCAGGGCGAGGTCGTCCTGGCTTTCTGTTGTGCCCTCCATAGTGTCTTCCACCCCGACTTCCAGCACCACGGCCGTCATGTCATCCTGCGTGGCGCGCATGTTGTACGGTTTGGAGAGCTCGTTCGCGTCGGGGAAACGAGGTAGCACGCAGCGCTGCATGGACAACTCGATGACCACCTGGGCCGGGTCATCGGGGTAGGAGAGCATGTTGGAGAGTTCATCCAAACTCATGTTCGAGTAGGCCCCGTCGCTCAATAAAGCGATGCGGTCGCCGACCACAAGCTTGATGGCACTCCAGCCGGTCTCGGGGCAGGTTCCATCCACGCCCAATGCCCCGAAAATATTCTTGTCGAAGAAATAGCGCATCACCTTCTGATCCATCATCTCGGTGAGGTTGACGCCATCGAAGTGATCGATGGCCTGCGCGATGCGCACCGCGTCGTCCTCCGAGATCACGCCATTCATTCGCTCCCACGTCAGCAGATCCTGATCCTCCGTGATCTGGATGAGCCCCATATCGTCCTTCAGAGCGTAGCCGTGGGTATCGCCATGCTGCGCGGCGATGGCTCGGGTACCCGCATCGCACATGGCGACGAGGGTCATGGCAGCCCCCACGCTGGTCTCATCGACGCTCTTGCCATCAGGGTTTTCTTCGGGGGGTACCTTGCCGGACCAGTTCAGATCCTGCCAGAGGCGCGCATTGATTTCTTCGATGACCTGACGCAAGACGACTTTGGCCTCTTTCATGGATAGCAAGCCATCCCACGCATCAAGACGCTCTGCCAGAATCTTGGAGGCCAGCGACGAGGCGTGCTCGCCCCCCACATCTCCATGCGCCGTCCTGCGCCGATAGCCGCCCATTCCATCAATGACGGCTGCCGCGCGACCGCTGGCGGCAACCCACAGATTGTCTTCGTTTCGGTCCGGGTGGGTCGGGCTGGGCACTGTTGCCACCCAACTTTTAATCCATTTCACAGTAAACCTCGCTGGGGTTTTGCGCGTAAAGCGGGAATACTTTCAAGCGTAATGCGTAATCCGTAAAACGCAAAGCGTAGAGGTGAGCCAATCGGCGCATAGTTATCGCGGCTCCATTGACGTTCCAACCGACAGACGATATGCTCTGTACATATCTGTACATAGATGGACGATGACACAGTAGTTGAGGCAAAACTCAATTTAAAATTGGGAGGAAAGTAAACGTATGGCTCATACCACGACATGCCAAAGCTGCGGGGCGCTAGACCAGGAGGTAGGTAAATTCTGCGAGCAATGTGGAACGAGAGTCGAAGATCAAGTCAGTGCTGTGCCCGCAGGGGATGCTGGGGCCAGCACCGTTGATGCAGGGACGCCACCCGCAGATAGTGCCGATGCGGGCCTGGATGACATCCTGGGGCCGAGTGCCGATCCCATTCTGGACCCCAGCGCCGATGCGGGCCTGGATGCGCCCGTGGATGCTGGCGCGACCCCCCCGGTTGCGGGAGATAACGGTGGCACAACTCCAACCACAGGGGATACCAGCGCCACTCCCCCAGCCACAGGGGATGCAGGCGCAACGCCCATTGCCACGGTTCCAGTTGACAAGAACGCCACCATGCGTTTTATCCGGCTGGAGAATGGGGTGTTGAACCGCGACCATGTCTTCGATGTTCCGCTGGGCTCGCGTCTCCTGCTGGGACGTACCGACCCGGCGAATGGTGTTTTCCCCGAGGTGGATCTAACGATGTGGTCCCAGCGCGTGGTCACGCCGGATGGGGCGCTGTACACGATTCACCGCCGCCAGTGCTATATTTCCCGCGACGATCAGGGCGTGGTCTGGGTCGTGGATTGCCCAGAGTATGTGGGGGATACGATGGTTTCGCCCGTTGGCACGGCCCAGTTCCGCACCATTCCGGCGTTGGCCGGGGAGCGGGAGAGCAATGATGAGGGTTCTATCCGGCTGGAGGTCGGCGACCGCATCCTCATGGGCCAGGGTGAGGGCATGCTCATCTTCCAGTTGATGCAGGTGTAACCCTTGCCCGTGCGGGCATCCGAAGAGGTGTGAGATGGAAAGTTCATTACGCAAAGATCTGCTAAAAGAGGCCGTACGCATCCAACTGGAGCGAAATGGGCTGCTTGGGGGCGGGGCGCTCGTCCTGACGGCAGTGGTGCTAACCGGCCT